>NZ_JAKSYF010000167.1:0-57190 GCF_022829745.1 Methylobacterium sp. E-016 | reverse complement strand
CTGCGCCAAGCTCGACGTCTCGTTCTTCCGATACCTCGGCGATCGCCTCGGCATCCCAGACAGCGCAACCGTCCCGCCCCTGCCGGACCTTGTCAGAAACGCCGCAACAGCATGACCGCCCGGTGATCTGCCCCGGTTACGGGGGCGTGTACCTGCCGGCTTTGGGTTCCGCGTTACCAATCGCGGACCAAGCGTTACAAGCGGTCGTTACCAGGCGATCGACGCCCGCTCCCGGATCGTGTGCCCGAGCCTCGCGGCGTGACCGCCCTGGCGGGACGGTCCGCCACGACGGCGTAGAGCGCCGCGCCGACGGGGGCGTCCTCGGGCCGTGAAGGCCGGAACGCGGCGCCCCCGCACCGGCACAGGAAGTCGTCGAGCGTCAGGTCCTCGGCCCGCGACGCGGCCGCCTCGATCCGGGCGCCGACCTCGGCTTCGGAGATGGCCACGCCGACCGTCCCGCATCGGCGGCAGGTGACGGCTGCGTCTGGCAGATCGCCCTCCACGCACATCACGACGCGTCCCCCTGGCGGGACGCCGCCTCGGCGACCTTGATCGCGAGCTGCTCGCGCTTGACGCAGGATTCGGATCGAAGCTCATCGAGCGCACCGTCCGCGAACAGCTCTGCGGGACCATCTCGCACCACTGGGATGCGGAAGGCCTTGGGGTGGTGATCGACCTGCCTTGGGCCAACCTGCATCCTAGCCGGAACCGGGGCGGCGAGGAACGCGATTTCGCGTCTCACTCACCATCGACAAGTCGGACGTACTCCGCTTCCGCCACCCCGTAAGACTTGCCCGCGAGCTTGAGCAGGGTGTCTCGGCTGCGCACCGTGATGGTGCCTCGCCTCGTTCCGATGACGCGTGCCCGTTCCAGGGTGGCGACGGCGGTCGTCAGGCCGGTGCGGTTGACCCCCATCATCAACGATAGGAACCGATGGGTCGTCGGGAGGAGGTCGCCATCGACCCGGTCGTGGCACATAAGGAGCCATCGCGCGAGACGCTGCTCCAACCTGTAGCGTCCGTTGGCGAGCGCCGTCGAGGCGACCTGGACGTTGGCGGCCTGGGCGTAGCGAAGCAGGCTATCGTGTAGGCGGGGGCTGTCGCGCAAGGCGTCGCGCAGGGGACCGCACGGCATCGACCACGCCATCCCCGCCATCTGGACCCTCCCCTCGTCCGGGCTGCGCCCCGCATCGAGCACCACCGGCACGCCGACCATGCCTTCCCGTCCGACCAAGCCGAGCTCGATCTGTCCGGCATCCTCCGGCGCGGCGATGATCGAGACGATGCCCTGCTCGACGAACCAGACCCGCGGGATCGCCGTATTGGCCGTGATCAGGATCTCGCCGATGGCGAGGGGACCGATGTCGAGGTGCGGTTTCAGCAGAGCAAAATCGTCCGGGATCAGAACCGAGAGCAGGTGGTTCAGGCACCGATGCTGGATGGGCTTGGGCATTGGTCCGTCCTCGTCGGGACGGGGGGCGCGGAGCCTCGACCACTTCCTTCAAGATGCGCCGTACGTCCGCCGACGAACAGGGGGCCGACAGCCAAATCGGGCCATAACCCATCCTATGATTGGACGGAGGTCGGGTTTCAGACTTACGGTGAGCCATACCATTGAAAAGACATGGCTTGATGCAGCATGCGCTGATCCGGAAATTGGAGAGTTACGAGACGCTGTCCGACAAGGACCGGCGGGCTCTGAACGCGTTGGTGACGAGAATTCGCCAGGTCGGCGCTCACGTAGACTTGGCGCGGGAGGGCGATCCCCCGGACAACGTCCACCTCATCCTCGACGGCTTCGCTTGCCGCTACAAGGTCCTGGCGGACGGCAGTCGCCAGATCATGGCCTACCTCGTCCCGGGCGACTTCTGCGACCTCAACGTGTTCATCCTTGACCAGATGGACCACAACATCGGCACGATCTCGCAGTGCCAAGTCGCTGACATCCCGCGCGAGGCCATCGAGGAGATCACGGCGAACCATCCGCTCATCACGCGGGCGTTCTGGTGGTGTGCCCTCGTCGACGAGGCCGTCCTGCGGGAGTGGCTGGTCAACATGGGGGCCCGCGCCGCCGACGAGCGCATCGCCCACCTGATCTGCGAGCTTCACGCGCGCCTGGAGGCCGTGGGCCACTCCAAGGACTACAGCTATGCGTTTCCCTTTACCCAGACCGACATCGCCGACACGATGGGTCTGTCCAACGTCCACGTGCACCGGACCCTTCGCGACCTCCGGGGCATGGGCCTAATCACGCTCAAGCACAGGGTCCTGACCATCCTCGACGTCGAGCGCCTGAAGGACTTCTGCAAGTTCAACGCGAACTACCTTCACCTCAGGAACGCGCGCTGGATCGACCGGCGCAGCGTCATCTGGCCCATCCAATCGCAGGGAGGGTAGCCGTGCCCGCGCGGGGCAACGTCGAGACGCTGGTCACGATGCAGCCCATCGCCGTGAACACCGGGAGCGACGACCGGGACGGGATGCTGGTCATGGCGAACGGGATGCTGGTCGCCGTTCTGGTCCGGCTCGCCACGCCCGGGCACGAGCAGGAGGGCGACTGGTTCGTGGAGGTGGCGCTAGGTCCGCTTAGGGGCCACCTCGCCCCGACGTTCGGAAATCTCGACGACGCGACCCGTTGGATGCGCCAGCGCCTTCGGGTGTGACCCGCGCCATTCTGCTAAAGATGAAGACCAACCTCCACGTCGATAGGACAAACAAGAAAAATAAATAAATCCGAATGTTCCGAAACCGTCGATGTGATGCTCCCGTACATGCATCGACAGGTTGGACACACGCAATCGAACTCGATTGCGATTTCAGAATCATGTCTGGCTCCGATAGTTGCATAAAGTGAAATATTCAGCACGGAACCAATTTATAAAATAAGACTTTCTTAGTTGACGAAGCTACCACCACGACAACAGGATTTCATCGCATGAAGAAGATCACTTTCGCGCTCGTCGCCGCCACCGTCCTCGGCGGCCTCGCGGTCGGCGGCGCCGCCACGGCGGCTCCGATGGGACCCAACGGAATGCAGGGTGGCAACGCCGGCATGACCCAGGTCCGCATGATGAAGGGCGACCGCATGATGATGAGGAAGCGCATGATGCATAAGCGCATGATGAAGCGCCAGATGATGAAGAAGCGGATGATGAACCGCGGCATGTGATCCGCCCCGACCATCGAAGCGGGAGGTCCCATTGGGACCTCCCGACATCTTCGTCCTTTTGGAGGAGGCAGCGTGCCACGTACCTATCTCACGCGCTCCGCCCCCGATGTCGGCGAGATCGAACACCGGCGCTGGATGTTCCGGCCCCCCCTCGTCATCCGGATCGCGCATTGGGTGAACGCCCTCTGCCTGCTCGTCCTTCTGATGAGCGGCCTGCAGATCTTCAACGCCCACCCGGCCCTGTACTGGGGCAAGGTCTCGACCTTCGACGCGCCGCTGATGTCGATGGCGTCGAGCGAGGACGATCCGCCCAAGGGCGTGACCACCGTCGTGGGCCATGCCTTCGACACCACCGGCTTCCTCGGTTCCTCGGCCGGAGCCGACGGCCAGCCCGCCGACCGTGGCTTCCCTTCGTGGCTGACCCTGCCGGGCGAGCAGGACCTCACCGGCGGCCGCAGCTGGCACTTCTTCTTCGCCTGGGCCTTCGTCATCAACGGGCTCGCCTACCTGCTGTACGGCCTTCTCAGTGGCCAGCTCCGGTTCCGGTTGATCCCGTCGCGGGACCAGATCCGACACTTCGGCGCGTCGATTTGGGAACACCTGACGCTGCGCTTCCCGCAAGGAGACGAGGCCAAGCGCTACAACGTCATCCAGAAGCTCACCTACGTCGCCGTAATCCTCGTCCTCCTGCCGGTGCAGGTCCTGGCCGGCCTCGCGATGTCGCCGGCGATGGACGCGGCCGCCCCCTTCCTGCTGACGATGTTCGGTGGCCGGCAATCGGCGCGCACGGTGCACTTCGTCGTCGCCACCCTGCTCATCCTGTTCGTGGTCGTCCACGTCGCCCTGGTCCTGCTCTCGGGCTTCTGGAACAACATGCGCGGCATGGTCACCGGCTGGTTCGTGATCGAGCGCAAGGTCGAGCCGGCGCCCGCTTCCGACCGGGCGGGGGAACCCGCATGATCCGCCCCCCGAGCCGACGCTCGATCCTGCTCGGTGCCACGGGTGCTCTCGGAGCCGGCATGCTGGGCGGCTGCGACCGCCTGGGTGAGATGGCCTGGTTCAAGCGCACGCTGGCGACAGGCGAGGACGCCAACCACTTCGTCCAACGCCTGCTCCTGACCGAGCGAACGCTCGCGCCGGAATACGCCGAGGCCGACATCTCGCCCTTCTTCAAGCCGAACGGCACCGAGGACCCGCCGGACAAGGCATATAAGGCGCTCGCGAGGCGCAAGTTCGCCGGCTTCCAACTGGAGATGGGCGGACTTGTCGAGAAGCCCTTCAGGATCTCCCTCGCCGACCTTCGCAAGCTGCCGCCCCGGACCCAGATCACCCGCCACGATTGCGTCGAGGGCTGGAGTTGCATCGGCAAGTGGACCGACGTGCCGCTCTCGGAACTCCTCCAACCCGCCGTCCTCAAGCCGAACGCCCGCTACGTCGTGTTCCACTGCGCGGACACGATGGATCAGGGCGAGGCCGCGGGGGCCGAGGATGCCGATGACGCGGAGGCTCCGGCCGCCAACCCGAACCCGAACATGGCGAGGAAGGCCGCCGGCACCGGGAGCGCAAAGGGTGCGGGCGATCCACCCGACGGGGCACCGGCCAAGGACGCCGGCACGACGGAACCCGTCAGGTTCTACGAGAGCATCGACCTCGTCGACGCCTACCATCCCCAGACGATCCTGGCCTACGAGATGAACGGCCAGACCCTACCCGTCGCGCACGGGGCGCCCTTGCGCCTGCGTCTCGAACGCAACCTCGGCTACAAGCAGGCCAAGTACGTGATGCGCATCGAGGTGGTCGAAGGCTTCGCGGACATCGGCGAGGGCAAGGGCGGCTACTGGGAGGATCAGGGCTACGCTTGGTACGGCGGGATCTGACGGCGCCTTCCCCCGTCGAAACCCTTTCATCCATGGACACACGGGAGGCCCGCATGGCCCACGTCCTCGTCATCGGCGCCAGCAACGGCATCGGCCTGGAAACGGTCAAGGCCGCCCTGGCGGCCGGGCACCGCGTGCGTGCCTTCGCCCGCTCCGCGGCGAGGATCGACCTTCCCGGACAAGGCCTGGAGCGGTTCACGGGGAACGCGTTGAAGGACGCCGACGTCGAGGCGGCGCTCGAAGGGGTCGACGGCGTGGTCCAGGCGCTGGGCGTCCCGTTTCGAGACCTGTTCGGACCGGTGCGCCTGTTCTCGGATGCGACCAACGTGCTGGTGCCCGCCATGGAGAAGGCCGGCGTCCGTCGCCTCCTGTCGGTGACCGGCTTCGGGACGGGCGATAGCCGGGAGGCGATCGGCCTTCTGCAACGGGTCCCGTTCCGGCTCGTGTTCGGGCGTGCCTACGACGACAAGGACGCGCAGGAGATCCGCATCCGGAAGAGCGGCCTGGATTGGACGCTGGTGCGGCCGGGAGTGCTCACCGGCGGGGCCTCCACCGGCCGATACCGGGTCCTCGACGAACCGTCCTCATGGCGGAACGGCCTGATCCCGCGGGCCGACGTGGCACACTTCATCGTCCAGAACCTCCAGAACGATTCCTACGTCGGGAAAGCCGTGGTGCTGGTCGGATAGGCCGCTGCCATCGTTCTCATGGCCTGCGGTGTGGGCGCGAACCCTCTTCCTTTGCGTGGGACAGGAAGAAGCGCAGCATCTCGCGACTGGCGTCGGGACCCTTCGGATCGGTGTAGGAGCCGACCTCGCTGCCGCCGGCCCAGGCGTGACCGGCACCGTGGAGGAGCCACTGCTCCGTTCCCTGGTTGCCGGCCGGGGCGGTCAGCACCGTCCTCGTGTAGGCCATCCCGCCCGGGGCATGGCCAACGCTCACCGACGTCCGCAGGTCGCCGGCCGGCCTTGCCTGCGCGATGGCCTGGTCGCCGTTGACGGGGGAGACGGTCCTGTCGCGGTCGCCGTGGAACACGATGGTCGGGAGCGGCCGCGTCGCCCTCATGGGACGGATCAGGGCGCCCCTGCGCATCGCGGAGAAAGCGGACGACGCGCCCGTGGCCGATCCACCGGCCAGGCCGGAATGGATGCCGACGGCGGCATAGAGGTCCGGGTAGGCCAGCGCCATGATCGCCGCGGCGGCCCCGCCGGACGAGAGGCCCGAGACATAGACCCTGGCGGGATCGACGGCGAAGTCCCGCATGATCCGACGCTTCATCCCGGCCAGGATCGAAGGCTCCCCTCGGTCGCGCCGCTGGTCGCCGGGCCTGAACCAGTTCCAGCTCCTGGAGATGTTGGCCGACCTCGGCTGGTCCGGGTAGGCGACGAGTAAGCCCTGTTCCTCGGCCATCGCGTCCATCCGGGTCCCGATGGCGAAGTCGCGCGGGGTCTGGGAGCTGCCGTGCAGCATCACCACGAGTGGCACGGGCCGGCCGTCGTAACCGGACGGGACGTAGAGGCGGTAGGCCCGGCTTCCGGCCAGGTTTCCGAACCGACGCTCAAGCGCGGGTAGCGTTTTCACCAGGGCGGTCCCCGCGGATACGGTCATCGAGCTACTTCGACGAGGGGGAGCCGTCGGCGTCGCCGAGGATTGACGACGCAATGCGCCGATGATCCATCGGGCTCATCGATGGCGGCCTCCTCGAACGTATCCGGATGGTGCCCAGAGCTGCCGGTCTACTGCATGGCACCAACGCCGACGGGCATCGCCTGGAGGGCTAGCATGACTTGCACCGCTCGGATCAGGCCCACCGTCCGCTCGCTCGCCCCCCCGGAAGATGCCTCGTCCCGCAGCGCGATCAGGGCGAGTTCGAGCTCGGTCCGTTGCGCGCGGTGACGTGTGTCCCGCTCCTGGTCCAGGAGCGCGATGAGGTCATCGAGATATCTGCCGCTCACCGTCCGTTGCGCTTCTTCCATCCGGCGCCGCTCCAGGAATGCGTCGTGAAGGCCCCGTCTGACAGGGGCCGGTCGAGGCCGGGAAGCGTCTCGCGACCTCGACGGCCGCGAGACGTCGTCCGCTGCGGGCCACTTCGACTTGACGGATCGGGCGAACCGGCATTCGAAAAGGCGCCGGACCCTAGCATAGCGATGGGACTGCAATCGAATACGATCATAGGATGGGATGTTTTTATTATTCTCAATTCACGGAGTTTATTTTACCAAAACCGGATCGGACATAGACCTGGGCATCCTAGGTCTTAGGTTACGGGTTCGCACCGATAACCGAAGATGGTTCGTGAAAATATGGCAGACCACACGAGTAGAACGCCCGAGTTCTGGCAAGATATCGACCGGAGTGTCTCGATCCGCGTCGAGGATGCCTCGCTCCAACCCGGCAGCGATCGCGAGGCGTTGGTTTCCTCGTTGCGCGATCTTGAGGAGACCGCACGACGGGAATGCCGTCGGCGGGACACGATCCAGATCCTGACGAGCGGGCGTCGGCTTCTCGGGGACCTGTCACCCGTCGGGATCTCGGACGGCCCCTTCTCCCACACCATGGAGTAGCGATGACGACCTGTATGCCAACCTCGCCATGGCCGGTCCTGCCCTTTCGTCAGGTTGGCCGCCGAGCGACGATGACCGGGACGGGTCAACTTCGGACGCGTGGTGGGCGTCGCCAGTCAGGCCATCGAACCGCCCTGAACAGGTGAGGATCGAACCGCCGCCCCCTCGATCGCCGCATGGCCTTAAGGGATCATTCCGCGTCTCGTCTCCCCTGAACGACTATGTCGGGACGAACAGGATCCATCTGCGGCGGGCCGTCGCGATCCAGCAGAAGGGCCTCTACAAGGATGCGGCCTTCATGGGACGGCTGCTCGCCGAGCATGCGCGGATGAACTTGGCCATCGCCTTCGACGATGCGGGTCGGATCGTGCCCACGGTGGAGAGCGGTCGAGATATCTTCCAGGCGCTCCTGGACCACCGTCTGGAATCGCGCCTTACGCTCAGGATGTTCGACGTGCCGAGCACCGAGCGGGTCGGTTAGGAGGACGGGACTTCGGCCTGGGTCACCCGCATCGGGCGATCAGGCATGCATCCGGACCAACGCGTGCAGCAGGCGGAGGGGGGACCCGGCTGCGCGGGGCAACTCGCCCTCATAGATCCGGGCATCGCGATACCGGCTGGCCCAATCGACCTCCCGCAGCGGCGAGGCGCCGGCATGCTCGTTCAGGATGCGCGTCCCGAGGTCCGCGGCGACGATGTCGGAGGGAGGCGCCAGCACGTAGCCGACGAGCATCGCGCAGGGATGTCCGCCGGCATAGAGGCCATCGGCGTACTTCCCGATCCCGGTCTTGATGTAATATCGCGCGAGGGCCCCACGCCTAGGCGCGACGCGCTTGCACTCGATCCCGTAGTATTCCGTGTATCTACCCACCTGATGCGTGAACTTGACCTTGAAGTCGATCCTTCCCTGGATCTTCAAGGGGCGTTTGCCGGGCCGGTTCAGAATGCCCTCGGGAAAGAACTCGAACCCCCCAAGCTGGAGGCCGGCGCGCGCAGCGTCCGTGGCCTCCTCAGATGTCGGGTCGGGTGGCGGCGCGGGGGCCGGGTTTTCGCGTCATCGGAGGCCTCATCGGCTGGTGGAATCGAGACGATCGCAGCTGGCGATTCGGGCGTCCAGCGAGTTCACTCGGCAGGGTGAACGGATCCCTGGGCGCGCCTGCGCTGGCGGGTCGTGCGCCCCTCCGCCCAGGCCCTAGCAGAGGCGGCCGCCCTCCGTGCCTTCTCCTCGGCGGGGTCCTTCACGCCGCGTTGGCGCAGGTTCTCCGCGACCAGCATCGCCTTGAGCGTCTCGCTGTCCGGTAGCTCCACCTGGCGCTTGGCATCCACCAGGGCGCCCGCCCATTCCTCAAGCGCCGGCGCCTTGAACGCGAGCAACTGGTCCATCGTGTAACGGGACGTCATGCCGGTGTCGGCGTTCACCTGGAGAAGGTCGCTCTTGGCGTGATCGAGCACCATACCGACCTGCGCGACCTGGATGCCGAGTTCGTTCTGCAGCACGCTCGCGAACGCGCGACGGACATCGTGCGGGCTCGCCCGGCAACCCGGCATCGCCGCGACCGCGTGCGTCAGGGTGTCCTCGGCGAGGTGCCCGTCGCCGTGCGCGCCGACCCGTCGCGGACGCGTCTGCGGGAACATCCATTTGGACCGCTCGACCCCGCGCTCGGAGGCGGCCGCCTCGGTCCGCCGCAGGTACGCCTGCACCCGCCACCACACATGCGGGGGGAGGGGCAAAGCATGCGATCCGCGCCGGGGATCCTCTGCCGTGGGCGTGCCCCTCGCGATCTTGCGGTGCCCCTGCCACCACAAACCCCAATCCGGCCGGGCCGCCCATGGCTCGAACTCTGAGACCTTGGCCCGAACCACGCTCAGGCGGCGCTGGGCGGTGAAGATCAGGATCTCGATGGCCATGCCGACGCTGTCTGAGAGAACGCCGTGCTGTGCCACCGCGAGCATGCGGGCGGTCTCCGGCAACAGCGGGAAATGCCGGCGCATCTTCACGTCTCCGAGCTTCGGCGCCACGAGATCGTCCATCGCCTTCCGTGTCGCCCCGGAGCGCGTCGCCTGTCCCGGAGCGGCCATCCAAGCCCAGAACCGCTTAGCCACGCGGACAACGTCGCGGGCGGTGCTCCGCCGGCCATCGTCGACGAGAGATTCCACCACGGCGGCGACGTCCGCGTCCCTGATGCGTGAGACGAAGCGACCGTCCAGTGTGCGCATCGCCGGGCAGCCGACGACGCCGAGATAGTTGCGGACCGTGGCGGCGCGAAACGCACCGGCATCGCTCTCTCGGCGAAGCCAGGCCCCCCATGCCTCCCGCGCCTCGCCGTACGTCCAGGTTGTCGGCGGCGCCGTGCGGGGCATGTACTCCGGGACGGCGATCTCCTCGCCCGCGTCCTTGCCCCGGCGGCGCCTGGCCTCCCGGGCGACGGCGGCGCGCTTGAGCTCGACCCACTCCGAGGCGGGCTCGCCCTTGCCGGCGTCGATGTGCCGGCGGACCTCGACGGCGACGGCCCGGGCCTGCGGCAGGGTCCACGTCCTGGCGTCGCCGAGGAGGACGCGGTGCTGCCTACCCTCGTAGCGGGCGCGCACGTGCCACGAGGCCGCCGTGGGGGACAGGCGCAGCGTCAGCCCCGGGCAGCCGCCGTCGGCGACGTCGCGCGCCGGGCCGGCCGCGTCCCGGAGCAGGCCGGCCACGACGCCGGCGTCGAAGGATAGAGCGGCCTTTCTCGACATGTGCCCCCCGGGTCGAGCGGCTGCTCTACCGAATAGCACACGCGTAGCAATCGATTTCCCGCCTCCGGCCTGTGGACGGCGTCCCGGGATCAGGCGCCAGGGTTACCCGAGGCCTGCCGGGATCGGCGGAAAACGGGGGCATTTCAGAGGAGAAAGCGCAGTGGCAGGAGTCCCTTGGTGACAGGGGGCAGGGGGCCTGCTACCACCGGATTGGCGCATGACTCCGTAGCTCAGCTGGATAGAGCAGCCGCCTTCTAAGCGGCAGGTCGTTGGTTCGAGCCCAACCGGGGTCGCCACCAATTAGCCCGCCTGGTCAACGACTTGGCGGGCTTTTTCATGCCCGCAGCAGCCGCGATCCATGTTGCGACGGGCTGCAACACGACCATAACGTTTACAATGGGTTACGGCGCGGCGTAGGTTGGTCCGTGCAACACGGATGGAACACAGATTCAGCATCTTGATCCGCACTCCAAGGGAGATTGCAGCCCGCCGGAAATGGTCGGCCAACCTCGTTCGCAAGATGATCGACAACTGCGAGCTGCCTGCGTTCCAATCCGGTGGTAAGCTGCTTAGGATCCATCTGTGCGACCTAGAGGCCTACGAGGAGGCTCAGGGCACCGTGAGGTTGGTTTTTCCCCTCGAGGCGATGCTGGGGCGCCAAGGGTTGCGGTGGTCGGGTTCAAGGCCGCCATGGAACAGGATAGGCCGCGGACACACGGCGATCGCCGAAGCTAACTCGCCAAATGATTGAAGTGCGCCGTGGAGAGCGTGCGTTGTCGACGGCGCTGGATTGCCAACGGTGGGCGCATCGGCGGTCATATGATCAACCTCGTGCGCGTGTCGGCAATCTCACCCTGGTAATGCTCGGCATTCGGTTCGGCAGCTATCTCGATCGAGACGCTATCAGCGCGCACCACGATACGCACGACAACCAAGCCTGCAGCCTGAGCACCACGGATCACGCGTGTGATGTCGGCTTGCGGGATGGCGGCGGTGCGACGGGGCATAAACTGAACCCTGCTATTCGAGGGTTCTGGCACAGAGACAAGCTCGGAATACAGGATGGATCGCGCGGCCCGTCTCAACAGCCTGATCGAGCGGGTAGCAGATGCGCCGGCTCCGTCCCGCGAGCTCTTCGCCGAGGTGTGGTTCGCCACCACCGGCAAGCAGCATCCCGACATCAAGGGCCGGTTCGCTGTCCTGATGGATGCGAAGGCTTGGACCGAAGCAGCGCTGATCACCGTGGCTTGCGCGCTGCCGGATTGGCGCGTGGTGACGAAGGCCAGCGTTGGACCTGGGGAGGCGCTGATGCTGCCGCCTGATCCCAGGGGCATCGTGCCAGAGGGCTCAAGCGATACCGTCCGCCATGCCGGAGGGACTGCGCTGGCAATCCTTGAGGCCATGCTCCGAGTGAAGAGTGAGGACCGATGATCGCGCCATAATGAGGTCTGGCAGAACATGCTATCGGGGCCATTCACCGACGAGATAGCCAATCGGCCGGCTCGCCTTGGCTAATGGTGACCGACGACCGCGTTGCGCGCCATGCCTCGGCCCCTATCCCCGCCGGCCCACATCCGGCGAGATCCATGGCATCCCCAGCACCGATTCGACCCGCGCCCTCCGACGTCCAGGCCTGGCGTGATGCCCTCGAGGCTATGAAGCCCACGGTGCCGCCCTGTCCCGGCTTCTCGGCTCAGCGCTGGCAGGAGATGCGCGAGGCGGCGATCGACTTCCCCGACCGGTTCGGCGAGGACGCCATCGCCCTCGCCTGGACGGTCACCGACCTGTTCGGCGTGCATCCGACCGTCGGCGTCGTCCGCGTCGACTACTGCGGCGGCCTGATGATCAACGCCCGCCGCGTCGAGGCGATCGGCGACACCTGGATCCGGTATGGGAACCAGACCTACCGGCGGGATCGTCCGGGGCGGCCCGTAGGCGTGCCTGTGTGGGAGGTCGGGCGGTAGGCGGAAACAGAGCGCGAACACCCGCACTGCGACAGCGACGGGACCGGCCCTTGCCATGGTGGCAGCGCTACTTCAGTCTGCCTGTTCCGAAACGCAAAGCCCGCCCTGAATCGCTTCGGGACGGGCTAAGCTGATCGGGTCGGCCAGAGGCTGGACAACACCGTCGGGGCAGCGAGATCAAAGACACGATCTCGTCGACGCGTCCAGCCTCTGACCGAACGTTTTCCCGTTCGTGTCATAGGAGGCACATATGAAATACGCCTTGCAGATCTTCGAGACCGCGGACCACCTCCCCATCCGCACGATCACAATCAACGGGGAGCCGTGGTTCGTTTTCTCCGACGCGTGTCGCGCACTTGAGTACGTGCCGAAGAACGGAACCTTCTCTCGTCAGGCAGACCGGTTGGACGATGACCAGCGTCGTCTCGTGGCCCGATCTGTCATTGAGGGCGGCCCCTCCCACGTGCAGGGGGAGGGTCTAGATGCTCCTAACGGTGCGTCCCTGCTCTGCACGAACGAGTCCGGCCTCTACACGCTGATCATTCGCTCGGATAAGCCGAATGCGAAAGAGTTTCGGAAGTGGCTTACTTCTGAGGTTCTTCCGTCGATCCGTCGGACGGGGAATTACTCGACGGCTGCGCCCGCAAGCCTCGGCGAGTGGCAACCGTTCCACGATCGCATCAGCCTCACGCTGTCGAAGGTACCTGAGGGCTACTTCTGCATCTTTAAGGAGATGGCTGACCTTGCAGCGCAACTGATCACACAGGGCGCCAAGGTCAACGACGAGACGGTGCCCGACATCAGCCTCGGGTTGGCTTGGGGCAAGGAGTGGACGGCGAAGACTTACGAAGTCGAGTTCGGTCCGCGCGTCACCTACGAGCACAACTACCCGGCCTACTTCCGGCAATCGCGATCGAACCCGCAATGGCCCTGGTGCTACCCGGAGGAAGCGCTCGGGCCGTTCCGGCGGTGGTTGCGCAACACCTACCTGCCGACCGCTTATCCAAAGTACCTGGCCTCCAAGGAGAAGAAGGGCGACATTCCCGCCATCGTGGTCCAGGCCGCCCTTAAGGCCGTCGCGGCCGCCCGTCCAAAGGCGCTCCGCTAAGCCACACGAACGAAAAAGCCCGCCGCGGCTGGTGCCGGGCGGGCTGATCTGACGAGTTGCCTATCGGTCGAGAGGGCGAGCGCGAAGAGTCATTCCCCCCCGAGCGGCGTCACCTACTGACCGCTGCTACCGCTTCCGCCACCCGAGCTTCCATTCGGCACAGCCTGTTCAGGCTTTGAGGCGTTCCCGCCTGCAGCTGAGTTCGTTGTTGCCGTTTCAGCCCCCGTGCCGCCACGGGAGATCACCACGTCGCGGTCGTTGCCGGTGGTATTCGGCTGGCCCTGAATGACCGCGCCGCCGGCACCCGGCTGGCCAGGCGCGACGTTCTGAGCGAGCGCAGGTGCCGCGGCCAGCAGGATGCCGCTGACAATGATGAGTTTCTTCATGGGCCACCCTCGTATTTAACGCAGGGCACGACGCCGCTGCATCTGATGCTGGGTACAAGCGACGCCAGCCCCTTTAAGTTCGCAGGTGAGCGTTGCTTGGAGCGGTTTGACATGAAAAGCCCGCCGCGGCGGATGACGGGCGGGCGGGACGGAGAGCAAGATGACGCCGCAGGTTTGGTTCGAGCAATGGTGTCGCGCCGAGCGCGATGCTGCGGCAGCCGTTCTAGCTCGGATGGAGAACGGTGAAATGCGAACATACGCTACCGATCCACGCGGCGAATTGCTCGACGTGTCGCAAGAGATGATTGCCGCCAAGCGATCTTCGATCGAAGAAGTCGACGCAATCATCGCCAAAATCGACGCTGAGAAGCTATGAACACGAAAAAGCCCCGCGCGGCGGATGCCGGCGGGGCTTAAGGTGTCCCAGTGAAGGCGCGAAAAAGCGCTTGCTCACCCGATTAGGTGGAACCCGTTCTCGATCTGCCCGACGAGGTGCACCTGCGCCTCGGCACTCTGGCTGATCTCCAGGGCAACCGTGGCTTTCGAGATGCCATGCGCGAGCTGGTCGGCGTAGAACGCTGCGCCGCCCGCTTCCGCATGCCGCCCGAGTGCGCCGACGTAGAGGCTGTCGATGAACCCCGCATCGGTCAGACCCCCGTGAGACTGGGCGTACTCGGGTGAGGTCAGCATCGCGTTGGCGACGTTGCCCATCGCCTGGATCGCGCCGTTGGCCCCACCACTCCCCGCCGCCTGCTTCACCTGGAACTCGAAGCTCTGAAGCCCGGTCGCGTCTGGCGTCCGGCCCAGAACTGCATAGTACTCCCGCGCAACTGCGCTATCGATCGCGTCCGGCACGAACACGCCGGTGCTGAAGGCGGAGGCGTTCACATCCTGCGCCTCCTGGCTCGTGGCAATCTGCACCGCCACGGTGGCCTGCGAGACGCCCGCGTTCAGCTCGTTGGTGAAGTAGATGAGCCCGCCACCATCCGCAGAGCGATGCAGGACGTTGGTGTACAGGCTCTGCACGTAGGCGTTCGGATCGGCGATCGCCGGGCCGTGCTCGGGCGAGCCGAGGATCGCCTGAGCCACGCTGGTGAGGTACGAGCCGGCCTGGATGGACGCCGAGAAGTTCTCCAGCCCGAGCGCGTCGGGAGCCCGGCCGAGCAAGCCTTCGTACAGCGCGTAGACGCTGCCCGTTTGGGTCGCTGCGTTCGTGACCACCGTGCCGAACAGCGCCAGCACGCTCGCGGCTGGCGGGGCGACCGTTATGTCGAGGGTGGTCGTCGCGGTCTGCCCGTTGGCGGTGTCGGTGTAGGTGAAGTGATCCACCACCGAGCCGGTGAACACCGCCTTGGCCGGATCGGGGGCGTAGGCATAGGACCCATCCGCGTTCAGCGTGAGGTTGCCGTAGGCGCCGGCGAGCGCCTTGCCGACAGCCGCCGTTTGGCCATTCACCGCCGTGACGCTGAGCGTACCGCCCGAGCCGCTGTCATTAGCCAGCACGCCCATCGCGGCCGCTTTCGTCACGGCCGTGCCGATGACGGTGCTGTCTGTGTCGGGGGCGGCCGTCGGCCCGGAGGGAGCCGGCGGTGGTGGCGGGATCAAACCGAGCGTGATCTTGGCGTGCCCTGCGCCGTCGTCGGAGACGTTGAACTGGTAGCCGGAGGGCAGCGCATAGCCCGTGGCGAAGTGCAGGATGTCGGTTTGGCCGCCGCTGCTGACCGTGAGGTTGTGCGTGACAGCATCGTAGGAGGCTGACGCACCGGTCGATGCCAGGCCACGCAGGTCGATGGTGTCCTCGACGGCAAAGCCCGTGAGCGTGTTCGTGTAGGTGCCGACCGCGTCGAGGTTCAGCGTCTGCGCGCCTGTGCCGAAGGTAACGACGGCACGATCAAGGGCGTCGCGCTGCGTCAGGCTGATGGTACCGGCGTTGAACGCAACGCCGCCGGTGAACGCGGTGCTGTGCCCGGAGAACACCTCGGCGCCAGCGGCCAGCGTCAGCGTGCCGGTGGTTCCGGTGAGCGCGCCGGCGAAGGTGCCGGCGGCTGCCGTGAGCGTCAGCGTTTGGGTACCGAGCGCCAAGGTCCCGGTAGCCGAACCACTGAGTGTCGTGATCACAGCCCCGCCGGGCGCGTTCACAGCCGAGATGTCGAAGGTGCCGTCGGCGACCACACCCGACGAGGACGCGATAGAACCGGCGCCGGACAGGGCAAGCGTGCCCCCGGTGACGGTGGTCACGCCCTGATAGCCGTTCGTGTTCGACAGGGTTTCGGTTCCGGCCGCTAGGGTGATTCCGCCGGTCCCGTTGATGTGGCCAGAGAAAGTGTCAGCAGCATTCGTGATGGTCAGCGTCCTGTCACCAAGCAGAACGGTCCCAACCCCGCCCGTAAGCGAGGTAATGGCGGTCAGCGCATTGTTGTTGACATCGACAGTGGTGCTACCAGAGATGTCGAACGTGCCATAAACCAAGATCTTCGATGACGACGCAATCGAACCAGCCCCAGAAAGCGCGAGCGTAGAATTTCCAGTATTTATAGAAGTTTCTCGGGTGTAATTGTTCACCCCCGATAGCGTCAGATTACCATCGCCCACTAACACAAGGCGTCCACCCCCGGCACCATCTGAGACGACGCCAGACAACGTTAGTGTATTATTACCACCATCGACTTGGATGAGGCTGGCTGATTGGAGTGATATACCACGTGCACTCTCGAAGCTCGCTGTGGCTTCCAGCTTACCAGCCCCCAAGGCGAGAGCGCCCGATGCGGCGCCAAGATTGTTATCGGCGCTGACGGCCAGCGTACCAGTATCGATCTCCGTGCCGCCAGTATAAGTGTTGCTCCCCGACAGTGTCAGCGTACCGGAGCCAGCCTTCAGCAATTTGCCCGCGCCGGTGGTGATCGTTCCGGCGATCACCGTGTTGCCAGCACCGGTGACCGTAAGAGTGGAGTTGCCGGTCACGGCGTTCGTTGCGTTCAGCGTCAAGCTGCTGCCGGCGTCCGACTGGATGCCGGAAATGCCTGTCAGCGTGATCGTACCTCCGTAGGTGTTGGTGCCGCTCACGTTCTCCAATGCGCTACTAAAGCCGAAGCCCCTGCCGGCAAGGGTCAGCGCCTCGGCACCGACCGTGATGTTGCCCTGCAGCTGCAGCGTTGCGCCCGAAGCGACGGTGGTGCCGCCGGCAGTGGTGCCGAGGGCGTTGCCATTCTGGATGTTGAGAATGCCGGTCGAAACCGTCGTTGCGCCGGTGTAGTAGTTGGCGCCCATGAGTGTCAGCGGGCCTGTACCGGTGATCACGACGGAGCCACCGGTGTTGCCGCTCGACCCGTCCTGGATCACGCCGGCGAAGGTGGAGGCCTGCGTCGTCGCCAAGGTCAGCGTCGTGGCGCCGATCGAGTAGGTCGCTGCGCCGCCGGGGTTGGTCACCATCTCAGCGCCGCCCTGTGCCAGCAATACCTCGGCGGTCAGCGAGGAGTTGGCCGTGCCCCCGCTCGTTGAGGCGACGGTGTCGGTGAAGGCGTCGCGGATGGGCTGGCCGTCCGGGGCGATGACAATGGCGAGCCCGTTGGTGGCGGCATAACTGTATGAGCCGTCCGAGCCGATGTTGAGAGTGCCGTAGGTTCCGGTGACGGTAGTTGGGTTGGCCGCGGCGGTGCTGCCTGTGGCCACCGTCTGGCTCACGCCGTTGTGGGCGACGGAGGCGATGGACAGTGTACCGCCGGAGGGGTCGCTGTCACCGGCCAGCGCGCCGGTGCCGGCCGTGCCGCTGGTGCCGTTGGCAGTGGTTCCGGATAGGAGGTAGGTGTCCTCCGGAGCCACGTCGGGCGCGGGTGGGATGTAGAGCAAGCGCACGCTGCCGTTACCAGTGCTGACGCTGGCCCCGAACTTCGTCTCCTGGAAGTTCTGAATGCCGATGTTTGAAATGTACGAAGTGCCGCCGGTGCCAGCGTCAAATCTATTGCCACCGTTGCCGCCCGAATAGCCGCCGCCGCCACCACCGCCGCCAAAACCGCCGCCGCCGCCGCCGAAGCCTCCATCGGCAAACTGAGTTGCACCCCCTGTGCCGCCGCTATAGGTCGGACCGGTCATGCCGCCTGCAACAACAGGCGCCCCCCCCCCGGGTACGCTACAGCGTCGCCTCCGGAGCCAAGTGCACCAGCACCTCCCGCGCCACCGGGGCTGGTGCTGCCAGTGCCACCAAGGCCTGTTCCAGCAACTAGAACCGTCGCATTGCCGCCTGCACTGGTATAGGAGGCGCCGCCTCCACCACCCGCGAACAGGAGAGCGGTGCCGGGCATGCCATTGTTATCAAGGAATACCGCCGAGAAGCCACCACCTCCGCCAGCCCCCGATCCGGCGGTACTATTGCCGCCGGTGCCGCCGACGATGATGTCGAGTATCTGACCTTGCGTGAAGCTGAAGATCCCGCCGATCTGCGCACCGCTGCCACTGGGCTCGACCCCGCCTTTGGACAGTCCACCTGCTGCGCCGAAGGCGGAGATGTCGTAGGTGCCCGTCGCGGCGATCGTGTAGGGCTGGATCGTGGCGCCGTTGTAGCTGACCGTGGCCATATCCTGCTCCCATCCCGCATGGCCAGGGCGCGCCACACGGGCGGCGCCAGGCACATTATGGCGCCGAGGCAGGCACCGTGATTGTTCCTAAAACCATAGCGGGCGCTTCAAGTCAGGGGCAAGGCATCTTAGCCACATATAGTGGTGAGAATTGTTTCTATAGTGTAGTGTTGCACAATCCTTTCAGCGGGCGTCGCCTTTAAAGAGGCCCCTATTGTTTCGTATGCTCATGTGTGCTTCGAGGCATTTCGAGCAGGCACGTCCGCTATTGCGAGCGCCCTGGGACCGGCCAGGAAGCACTGACGGTATCGTCCGAGCGTACAGTTTCTAGGGCTTCAGCCGTGAGATCGTGCTGTGGCTGACGTTGTAGCTCCGGCCGACCTCGGCGTAGTGGATGCCGGCGGAGCTAAGTTGAGGGAGGAACGAGGCTGAGGGGCCTCACCCTTCGGGCGGTGGATCTCGGGAGGCGGCCAGATCGCGCAGGACCGCCACAAGCACCAGCACGGCGATCGCGCCGCACAGCGCCGCCATCCAGAGGTGGCCGGCGGTGAAAGCGCCTTCGTGGCAGGACTTCATGCCGGCCGCGCTCCCGACGTCAGCACTGTCGGGCGAGCGGATGGAGCTTCACCTACAGCTTGAGGACGGCAGGTGTGCTCAGCTACTCAGACAACGGCTGCCAGCAATTGCGTTCGGTAACGCGCCCCGAGCCTTTGCGATCTGCCTGCCGACCGCACTTCCGTCTTATCGAGGATGACGTCGAGCGAACCGTTGGGTCGCTGCTGCACCTGCGCAGTGACCGGTTCGCCGTTGTCGATGACGTTAACCATTGGCAGCGAGGCTTTGGTGCTCGCAGCTGCCTGGGCGACCGCCACTCGACAGGTGGCCGGCAACGCGTAGGGTCATTCGCATGCGTCACGCCCTGCTCACCGCCATCGTCATGTTGCAGGGTGGGGGCGCATTCGCTTCCGAACCGATCGTCGACCGCGCCAGCGTCACCGATGGCGACACGGTGGTGATCCATGGCACCCGCATTCGCCTCTTCGGCATCGACGCGCCAGAGAGCGCCCAGGTGTGCGAGGATGCCGCCGGCAAGGAGTACCGCTGCGGCCAGGTCGCGGCTCTCGCGCTGTCCGATCGGATCGGTGAGGCGCCGATCTCATGTGAGCCTCGAGACACCGACCGCTATGGTCGCACCGTTGCCATCTGCAGGAAGGGCTCTGAGGACCTGAACCTCTGGATGGTGGCGCAGGGCCACGCCGTCGCGTTCCGGCGCTACTCGACCGACTATGTGGGACAGGAAGCGCAAGCACGTGCGGCCAAGCGCGGGATCTGGGCTGGCACGTTCGAAGACCCAGCGGACTGGCGTAGGACACGTCGAGGTGGAGCAGCGGCGCGAGCGGCCGATGAGCCGACGCCGGCCGGCTCGAACGCGTCGATGACCTGCACGATCAAGGGCAACATCTCAGCGAAGGGTGACCGGATCTACCACCTGCCAGGGACGAGCGCCTACACGCGCACCGTGATCGACGAGAAGGCCGGCGAGCGCATGTTCTGCACCGAGGACGAGGCGAAAGCAGCCGGGTGGCGTGCACCGCGCGGATGAGATGGATCCAGAGGAGGCGGCGTTCAGACGCCAACCATGAACCAGAGTCCGACGCCCACCCAATTTGATCGGGGTGCGCCCATCGAGACGCTCGCCGGCACGATCGAGCGCGTCACCTTCCACAACGCCGAGACCGGCTTCTGCGTGCTCAAGGTCCAGGCGCGGGGAAAGCGTGACCTCGTACCGGTGATTGGTCATGCACCTGCCATTGCCGCCGGCGAGTGGATCACCGCGACCGGGATCTGGTTCACCGACCGGCAGCACGGGCTCCAGTTCAAAGCCGATACGCTCAAGGCCACGCCACCGACCGGGGTGGAGGGCATCAAGCGCTACCTCGCGTCTGGCTACATGCGCGGCATCGGACCGGCCATGGCCAAGCGCATCGTGGCGCTGTTCGGAGAAGCCACCTTCGAGGTCATCGAAGCCGATCCCGAGCGCCTGAAAGAGGTCTCAGGCATCGGTCCAACGCGGGCGGCTCGCATCGTCTCAGGCTGGGCCGAGCAGAAGGCGGTGCGCGAGATCATGATCTTCCTGCACGCGCACGGCGTCGGTACGGCGCGGGCGGTGCGAATCTTCAAGACCTACGGCTACGAGTCGATCGCCGTGATGACCGAGGATCCCTACCGCCTCGCGCGTGACATCCGCGGCATCGGCTTCCGGACAGCGGACGCGATCGCGATGCGTCTCGGGCTGACCAAGGAGGCGCCGCAGCGGCTGCGGGCCGGCGTGTCGTTCGCTTTGCAGACGGCCATGGACGAGGGGCATTGCGGTCTGCCGATCGAGCGGCTGATCGTGCTGGCTCAGAAACTCCTCGAGGTCGACGTCGTCCTCGTCCGCACCGCGGTTGCCGACGAGCTCGCGCGTGGCGAGGAGGTCATCGCCGACACGGTCGACAATGAGCCCTGCATCTTCTTGAAAGGCCTACATGCGGCTGAACGAGCGATCGCAGAGCGGCTCGTCACCCGGGCTCGTGGTTCACCACCCTGGCCCAGCATCGACCTCGACAAGGCTCGGCCCTGGGTCGAGGCGAAGACCGGCAAGATGCTGTCGCCCTCCCAGGCCGAAGCCATCCGCCTGATGCTGGCTTCGAAGCTCTGCGTCATCACCGGCGGTCCCGGCGTCGGCAAGACCAGCACCCTCGACTCGCTGCTGCGCATCCTCACGGCCAAGGGCGTGAAGGTACTGCTTTCCGCACCCACAGGGCGTGCCGCCAAGCGGATGACCGAGCAGACCCGGCTCGAGGCCAAGACCATCCACCGCCTGCTGGAGATCGACCCGAAGCGCGGCGGCTTCTCGCGCAACGAGGAGAACCCGCTCGACTGCGACCTGCTCGTGCTCGACGAGTGCTCGATGATCGACGTGCCGTTGATGAACGCCTTGCTGAAGGCGGTGCCTGAGCGCGCCGGGCTTCTGCTCGTCGGCGACGTCGATCAGCTCCCCTCAGTCGGCCCAGGCCAAATGCTGGCCGACGTCATCGCCTCGGGCCGTGTGCCGGTAGCGCGACTGACTGAGGTGTTCCGCCAGGCAGCCGAGAGCCGGATCATCGTGAACGCGCACCGCATCAACCAGGGCCAGATGCCGGAGCGACCGCAGCCGGGCGAGAAGGCCGACTTCTACCTGATCGAGATCGACGATCCTGACGTCGGTGTCGCCAAGCTGATCGAGGTCGTGACCAAGCGCATCCCGCGCTCGTTCGGTCTTGATCCGATCCGCGACGTCCAAGTCCTGACGCCGATGCTGCGGGGCTCGCTCGGCTCGCGCAACCTCAACCACGAGCTCCAACGCGTATTAAATCCGAACCCTGCCCAGCAGATTGAGCGCTTTGGCTGGCGCTTCGCCCCTGGCGATCGGGTGATGGAGACCCAGAACGACTACGACCGCGATGTCTTCAACGGCGATCTCGGCATGGTGGCGCGCATCGACGAGGAGGAAGGTGCGGTCATTGTCACCTTCGATGGGCGTGAAGTCGTCTACCCCTACGGCGAGCTCGACACATTGGTGCCGGCCTTCGCCACGACGATCCACAAGAGCCAGGGCTCAGAATATCCCGCGGTGGCGATCCCGATCGTGACCCAGCACTTCAACATGCTGGCCAGAAACCTCCTCTACACCGGCGTCACCCGCGGCAAGCAGCTCGTTGTGCTCATCGGCCAGCGCAAGGCGATTGGCATGGCGGTTCGCGGCGGAAGTGCGAAACGACGTTGGACGAAGCTACGGGAATGGTTGGCCGGCCCATATCAGGCACCATCGCTCCGCGATCCATGAGCAACTTCTATGATCTCGGCGTACCGCAGCGGCCGCTGAAGCTGCAGGCTGACTGATTATACTCTGACCATAAGCGGCTGATTCATACATCAATCTTGTTTAACGACAATTTTGCCTTTGTCAGCGTTCCTGTTTACATCCAACGCAGCTGATCCGCCATTAGTCCTGAGTTCAATTAATAATGTGTTAATTTAGGTACATGGAAGCAAAAGCTTCACTCTTTTACTAAAAGAATTATCATAGGTTAAGGACATCTAGCCCCTCACCGTAGTCTCCCGTTCGGGGAACTGTTAACAGGGTGGAAGCGGACCATGAGCGAGAATGTTCAGCCCGGATCACAGACCGGAGCCAAAGAAGTTGTCCTGAACAAAGCAGATCTGGGGACCTTCCGAAGAGCCTTCATTCAGGCACTCGGCCTCGGCACCGTAGGAGCGGCCATACTCGGAGCTGCTGGTCCAGATGCTGCTATGGCGCAAGGTGCGCCTGCAGACATCACCGATATCGACATTGTTCAATTCGCGCTCAATTTCGAGTACTTGGGTGCTGAGTATTATCTGCGCGCTGTCAATGGAATAGGCCTCAAGGCTGGAGATATCGACGGCGTTGGGGGCGTAGGAACGGTCAACGGCGGCAAACAGGTACCGTTCGCGGATCCTTTCATCCGCAAATTTGCTTTCGAACTGGGGGCCGATGAAGAAGCCCATGTTCGGACACTTCGCGCCGCGCTACCGGTTGCGAACCGAATTGGCCGGCCGCAACTCGATCTCGATTTCGCATTCACCTTCGCCGCTCGCTCGGCCGGGCTCGTCGGACCGAACGACCGTTTCGACATTTATGCCAGCGATGACACGTTCCTCCTTGGGGCCTTCCTGCTGGAGGACGTTTGCGTCACGGCCCTAATCGGCGGTGCGCCATTCATTAAGGACAAAGGCGTTCTTATGACGGCCGCCGGCTTCCTCGGTACCGAGGGATACCAGGCGGGCGCTATCCGTACCCTCCTCTACTCCCGTGGTCTCATCACTCAAGCAAATGCGATTTCGAACGCGCGCGATGCCCTCGACGGCAACACCGATCTTGATCAAGGCATCAGTGGCGATCAGTCGGCGACACCAGGCTTCTCTCAGAACGATGCCAATCTTGTTCCAGCCGATCGCAACAGTCTCGCTTTCGGACGAACGTTTGGTCAAGTACTGAATATCGCCTATTTAAACACCACGCAAAGCCCAGGCGGCTTCTTCCCGCAAGGTCTTCGCGGTCGACTGCGTTAATTTCCACCATCACCTTTAACGACAAAGCAAAAATAGCGAGCTAGGAGTTCAATAAACCATAAATGCGGCCACGCGATTGAATATTGCGTGGCCGTTTATCACGTTGTTTTGCGCAGTTCGCCTGACGGCTTTAACCTGGTGTTCCGTTGTGATACGGACATATCCATGCGCATGCTGTATTTGAGGCAAGGAAGACTGTCACTCGCAGGCTCGCTGATTGCTGGCCTCTGTTATGTTGGACGGTTTCCCTGCACCTACGACGATAGCACTGGTCGTATCCGGGCGAGCGCTGGCGAGCTCGTGCAGGATCTCGAACTAAAGAGGCCTGCGAACTCGGGTTCGTCGCGGATGCATCGACCAAGGGTTCGTAACTTCTGGCTCGGTGGACCAGTCGGACGGACGCTCCGCTTGGACATCCAATCTGAGGAGAGACTCAAGACGCCCCGACTAGGGCGTCAAGCGTCGGGAACTTGGCAATAGGTTCGATGCATATCAGAGAATGGCCTCATCTTCTGATCCAACTCTCCCGTCGTTGGTCGTCAAGCGTTGACGCTTAGGGAACATTCATTTGTGCTTGACGACAACCAATGGAAAATTGAAAGTCAGCTTAAACGATGTCAGTCTCGTTAGCAGGCAGCAGACTGATATAGATCAAAGTGTCCGCAGTAAAGTTGCGGCTCTCGCCGAAGACTTTTTGCGCATGGCCGAGCAAAAGCATGAAACTTAGGTCATAAATTTAACGCTTGATATATAAATTATTGCTTCGATGCCGAGTGTAGAGGAAAAACTTAGATATCATCCTTGCATCGTATTCGCTGAGCTGGAATGGTAGTGCTGAACAGATGTATCTTGGTCCTTATCATCCTGTTGTATGATCGTAGGGTGTAATGGTTTAGTCTTCGCATCGAAGTGGGGGACGCAGCTCAGGGCAAGGTCCTTCACGGCAGCGCCAACAATGACGGAAACGGTCCGTCGAGCGATCCAATATAGCCAAGCGGGCCTGAGGGCACACTCGAAACGCTACCGAATCAATCCGAAGATGCTTGCCAAGTGGAGGCAGCGGTCCTCAGTTGCCGACCAGCGCATGGGACCGAAGTTTCCGCTTTAGACGGTGATGTCACCAGAGGACGAGGCGGTCGTTGTCGCCTTTCGCCGTCACACGCACCTGCTGCTCGATGACTGCCTCTACGCGCTCCAGGCGACGATCCCGCAGCTGACCCGCTCGTCGCTGCATTGTTGCCTATAGCACCACAGCAGCAGTCGATCGCCGGAGGTCGAGGGCGGCAAGCCCAAGCGGTTGCGCTTCATGGCCAACACGCTCGGCTACTTCCAAATAGATTTGGTTGAAGTCCGCACGGCCGAAGGACGGCTCTACCTGCTCGTGACCATCGCCCGCACAACCAGGGTCGCCTTCGTCGAACTTCATAAGAAGGCCACGCGGCGGGTCGCAGGCGACCTTCCTTCACCATCTCATCGAGGCCGTGCCCTACAAGGTGCGCATGGTGCTCACCGCCAATGGCACCCAGTTTACCACGCCCGGCAACGTTGCTTCGGCCGCTTCCAACATCAAAGAGGCGGTTGAAGCTGGCGAGACATTCCGAACTCACAGCTTTGAGCCTGCTTGTCCCACAACAATATCGATGATCGCTTAGACGAACCTCGTCATTTCAGGGTCAAAGGACAGGTCTGGCAGATTAACCGCACGATCAAGTACGAGACGGTCAAGCGTTACAACAACGATAGCTAAGTGCCGCTCTGCGCTCACCCGGCCGGCTTTGTCAGCATTTACAACTTCGGTACGCCGCCTAAAGACTTTGAACGGCCGTACGCTCTTTGAGGCCAACTGCAAGGCATAGTTCACCGAGCCCAGCCGCCCGCGCCGATCCACCTGCTGTTGGACACCGCCCGTGCGAGTCTGTCGAGCCTCCGCCAGTTCCTCGACCACATGCGTCCTCACGCTAAGAGCAGGGCTTGGCAGTAAGGGCGGCCTGCATCGTAGGAAAGGGGGAAATACGTCCGCATAGCAGCGGCGCTCTTCGATCGGCCACTGCGTGCATTGGGCCGGCATCCGAGCTATGCCGCCAACAGCGTTCGGCAGGTGCGAGCATTGTATGCCCCGCGCTTGTGCGCACCGTAAAGCGTTCTCAGACAGGCGAAGCCTACGCCGGTTCAAATCTTGATCGTGCCGTTCGGAAGTGTCACCACGACTCGCGGCTTGATCGGTCGGATGTCCCAAAGGTTAGCTTCGGCGTAGCGAATGATCCGCGTCCCATCGTTTGCGATGGGATAAAGATAGCAATGATCGAGCGCCAGCACCAAGCTCGGTACGCTGGCGCCACGCGAAGGATCGGCATTCAAAGTGAACTGCATAATATCCTGAAAGCCAGTCGGAGTCCGTGCCATCATGTCAATGAATTGATCAACCACTCCGAAATCCAAACCGAGCGAAAGTCTCAGCCGCTTGATCGGTTCCGCTGCCGGATGGTCGGGCGCCGTTCGAAGCAGCGTAAGCTTGGAGTGCGCTTGCCCGCTTTTTGGCATCTCCCAATGATGGGCTGTCGGAATTCCGAACAGCGGGGGGATCGTCCGCGGCAAGCGTTTCGAATGATCGGCGATGCGAAGTTCGGGCCGGCCGTTTTCACGATAGTGTAGTAGCGGGTTGACCTTGCTGCCCACCACGTCTGGATAGCGTCCAAGATAGCAGAACGTGCTAAAATGCGGATGCGGATCAAGACCTTTCGCAGCACCGACCTTGAGGTAGTGCCGCAAGGGATTTTGCCAGGCTCTCGTCTGAAGCCGATAGAATGCAGTGTCGAAGTCCGCGTTCGGGTCGTAACCCCGGCGCCCACCAATCAGGCTGTAATGCAGGTAGGGATCGAGGGCGGAGGCTGCCGCATCAGGATGGCTGCGCAGGTAATAAGCGGTGTCGAACAACTTCGGCACCCGGCCTAAAATGATGCGGCGCAAAACGCCGGTGAGCCTTCGGCCGAGGCGCGGTGCGGCAGTGTGGATCATGAAGCAATCGGTCGTGCGCGGCTCGGTCATGCGAAAGTTGAGGCCTCGCAAATCCGGCGCAGATGTTCGCGGTAGGCCTCCGGCGCACATTCCGAGCGGATGCGTGCTAGTCCCGCGGACTGTACGCGTCGCCAGAGGTCGGCGTTCTCGTGGAGGCGCACGAGCCCCTCAGCGAAAGCTTCCGGATCTAGCCAGTCGCAACTCTCGAAGCCGACGCCTTCCTCCCAGCCGATCTGCGCGGCCAGGATCGGCGTGATGAAACACGGAAGTCCGTGCCGTACCGCGTCGTGTACCTTGTGCGGGATGCCGGCGGCAAAGCGTGTCGGAGCGAGGCAGACGCGGGCTGCATCGAAGAACGGTCCCGCCTCGGGCACCCGGCCCATCACCATGACACCAGGCCTCGTGTAGCGGGCGCAAATCGCGGGCGCGATAGTGCCGACGATCCGCAGCGTCGTGTCGGGCATTCGCGCTAGCAGGCGAGGCCAAACAGCGTCGAAAAACCAATCTAGCGAATCGACGTTTGGCTGCCCGTCCTGCTCCAACGCGCCAATGAACAGGAACCCAGTCCGATCGGCGAAGCGTGGGCCCGAGGTCTCCGGCAACGCCATGGCGTGACCTAGGACCGTTGCATTGACGCGGGCGTAGCTCGCCAACAGCCGCGACTCCGCCTCCGAAACGCACACAACCTGATCAGCATTCGCGTAATATCGCGTCTCGGAAATGGCAGCATTCGCAAGATCGGCCGCGGTACCCAAACCCTGCTCCATCACGGCTCCGACGAAGGAGCGGGACGCGAACAGGGCTTCGGAATCGAAGACGACTCGGGATTTGACGAAGGCGCGCGGGCTCGATCCAACATCAAAAAGAAGTTGCATCACGAGGGCGATGTTGTGCGGTCGGCTGACCCAGAGAACATCGAAATAGCCCGGTCGCTCGCCGATCAACCGCGCGAGGCCATCGCGGCCGTCCGAGGCGAGGATCTCTACCCGCTGATCGATGTCGCGGCAGCGCTGAGCCTGCTCGGCATCTGCCCGGTAGATCGGATAGAGCGTCACCCCGTAGCCGAGTTTGGCCATCGTATTAAGGATGTGGTTTGCGCGCGGATAGCCGGCGCCCATATCGAGATGCGGCACGGTGTCGTCGATGAACAGGACGCGTAACACCCACGGGTCGTGGTCGCGGGCGGCAAGCCCTGATTGCGACGGGCCCTGGTGGAAGAGCCAGTTGCGGTGCCGCTCCAGAAACAGTGCACGGTTGCGATCGAGGAGCATCTCCACATCGGCGCGCTTGGCGCTGGTGGCGTTCTCAAAATGCACCGCCATGGCACGGGCCTGGTAGATCACGCGCCGCCCGGCCTGATGGCATCGCACGCAGAGGTCAGTATCCTCGAAATAGGCCGGTGCGTAGGCGTCGTCAAAGCCACAGAGCGTCTGGAACAGCGCCTGCTCGATCATCAACACGGCGCCGGAGACGTATCCGACATCGCGGGTGAAGCCGGCTTCCGGTGCGAACGGGTCGGGTACCCCACGAAGATAGGGGTAGGTGATCTGCGCATCCTCTTGGAAGTTAGCGCCCGCCTCCTGCAGGATGCCGCCGGGGAACACGAGGCGCGCCCCGACAATCCCAACATGGTCGAGATTGGTGAAAGTCTGTGCCATAGCCCGAATTGCGCCGGGCATTAGGTCGACGTCAGGGTTGAGAAACAGGATGAGACGGCCGCGTGCGCGTGCCGCGCCGTCGTTGCAGGCCGGCCCGAACCCGGCATTCGCCGCGTTTCGGATGAGCGTCGCTCCGTCGATCCGGTCGAACAGGGCACTGGTCTCGGGCATCGACGCGTTGTCGACGACGATCACCTCGAACGGCACGCCTGCAAGCCCCTGCTGCGCAGCGAGGCGCCACAGGGTGAGCGCGAGGATATGGCGGGCGTTCAACGAAACAATAACGATCGAAATGAGCGGTGCTTCTTCCGGCCGAAAAGCGATCCGCACGTCGTTGAGAAAAAGGGCGTCCCAGATCAGGCGCGCTTCGGCGATCACCACCCGGCGCCCGACGTCGGCATCGACGGCGTCGAAAGACTCAACCAGGATGGTTTCGCTCTTGGCTGCGTCACCCTTGGACACGTCGCTTTCGGTGCCACTTTCCTCGACGCCGCCACCCTTGCCGGCGGTGCTCTCGAGCAGATCGGTCTTGGGCATGTCGCTCATGGCTGGATTGTCCCGCCCGCATGCGCGGATGCGATCGCGATCCGGCCGATCAGGTCGTCTGTGAGGAACAGCACCGTCCCGTTCGAGGCGATTGGAGCCAGTCCGATGCCCGACACGCTGACGACCGCAGGAACCGGTGTCAGCTCCCGGCGCAGCGCCTCGAAGGCGAAGCCGGGCGACAAGCTGAGCGGTGCGATCCCGTCGAGCGTAAGCTCATGCGCGCGGCCCCCATCGGGCTCGATTAAGAACACGGCAACTGCACGAACACCGGTGAGAAGGTGGCTCGGCAGGACAAGCGCCAGGGCAAACCCGTTCGCGCTTGCGCCGACGCACCGCGCCGCGGTCGCCCAATCGGGCTGGACGTCGCGGAACGCACGGGCGGCAGCCTCACGGATCTCCCGAGGCAAGCGTTTCTCGCGGACCCATTCCGGCGACATCGCCACGGCGACAAGACCGAGCGATGCCGTCGTCTCCCGTGCCGGCGTGGAACCGGCAAACCAGCGGCGGCGCTCCGGTGCGTACCTGATCGCTTGTGCCGCCGTCTCGCCTAGGCGCTCGGTCGCCAATAGCCGGCCAAACGCCGGATGGTCCTGAAGCGCGGAATTCGCCGAGCGGACACCGATCGGCCAGGACTGCTCCATCGATTCGACGATTGCGGCGGGCGGTGCGACGGTAACGGGTCGCCTGTGACTTGCGGCGTGGATCACGTCAGCGAGTTCGGCCTCGGCCTGCAACGAGATCGCGTTGAAGCGCGCAAACAGTGTAGCGCAAGCCTGCGTCAACGCTGAGAGACCGGCGGGATCCGAACGCAGCGCCAGGATCGCCGCTTTAACCTCGGCGACGTCCGCGCAACGATGCGCCAACTCCTCGGCGCCGAACCCCTCGAAGCCTATCGCGGTGCCGACCACCGGCACGCCGTAGGACAGGGCCTCGGCGACTTTCATCTTCAGGCCGCTGCCCATCAGCATCGGCGCCACGATCACGTCGGTCTCGGCGTAGAACCTTTCGAGATCGTCGACGTAGCCGAGCAGCATCACCCCCGGCAGGTCAAGACCGCCCAGCGCATGGCAAATCTCGCCGGCGATCCGCAATTCCGGCTTGTCCGGTGTCCAGCCCGCGGCCCATGCGTGGGCGAACTTGCTGATTGAGAACAGGTTGGGATCGTTGCCATGCCCGACGAAGCCGATCCGTGCGATCACGCGCGGCGCTGAGAACGGTGCGCGGACCGGAAATACCGGCGGCAGCAGCAGCACCCGCCGGTCGGTCAACCCGGCGAAGTAAGCCGCCTCCTCCGATTGGATCGCCAGTACCACATCGGCGCGGTCGAGCGCAGCCGCCTCGCTCTTGCGGTCGGTGTAGTAGAAGTTTGGTTCAGCCCGAAACGGACGGTACTGCAGCTGCCGGTCGGCGAAGCGGTCATGCGTGTCGATGAGCTTGAGCATGTCCTGCGCGTAATTGAGGCAGCGCGACAGGAACATGTAGTTGACGAGGATCGCCACAGTGTCGGGGTGTTCCGCCGCATACCACGCCACGAACCGGTCGAGCGCTGCCGAGCCCCATTCGTCGATCCCGAAAATTTGGGAGCGCGTTTTCAGCGGGATCGTCTCGTTCGCTTCAATCAGGAATGTACGCTGGAAGCTCGCTCGCATCGCCGCGAGATCGGTTGGCGGATGCTGGCCGAAGCGGCGGTAGACCTGATCCTCGTGGGCGAAGTAGGCGAAGTCGACGGCAAAGCCCGCGCGTTGAAGCGCCGAACAGGTGAGCGCCAGCCGTTTGCGGTTGCCGGCGCTGGCTGGCACGGCTGGCATCGGCGCAACTACGAGGACCGTGGCGATCGGTGTCAGAGTGGACGACGGGGTCTCGGCGCTCATCTGGCAGCTGCGCTCAGTCGCGCCGCGGTGAAGCCGCCATTCGCGATCAAGAAGACACGTCGGGGTCGCCCAACCTCTGGTCCCCAAAGCGGATCAAGGTCAAGATCCATCCGCGACGCCGGCGAGAACGTCATGCGCGCCGTCGCGACGCGGGCGCAGCGGAGTCCGGACCCGGAATCGAACAAGACGTAGTTCGGCACCTCCGTGCCCGAGACGCTGCAGGCTCGCGGATCGTCGGCGAGCGTGACCTCTGGCCCGTCCTTCGGCACCGGAACGTCGCGAATAGCCGGCGCCAGCAGGGTAATCGGGTCGGCCAGGGCAGTGGCGTTCCGAGGCGTCATCGACGAGAGCACGGCTCGGGCCATCACGGCGGCGTCGCCGGGTGACAGCGTCCCCGCCAGCTCGGCCGGGCCGGTCGCAAGGATGATGGGATTGAAATGCGTGGCGACGACGAGCCGTGTCCCGCGTGCAAGTGCCGTCCCCGCAGCGTCGCCTCGTTTGCGCAGCAGCAGCAAGCCAGTTGGCCGCTTCTCCCGCGCCGTCATGCCAGCGAACGCCCAGGTCTCGAGTGTGACGTCGCCGGGCGCGACCACCGCGAGGGGAATCGGTATTGAGGTAGGCAAGCGAAAGCTGCAGAGAACCCAATCGGATCCGAAGCGGAAGATGCGGGCGTCGCACCGGGTGGACGCGCCTTCACGGTCGAACGACGCGGTCATCCGTTGCCTTCATGAAACGATCGCATCGCTACAATTCACGGTTCGAACGCATGACGCTCGCGGCGCTATGTCCGTCCCCCGAGGGTGAGCGTGGTACGGGAGCGCCGGTGCATGCGCAACCCGGATGAAGCCACGGCCTACGTGAAGATGTCGCTGTCCGAAGAGCTTGGTCGCGACATTGTATCCTTGATGTCGCTAACCTGACACAGCCAATGGTTTTGGCGCGATTTCTCACCTTGATCTGGTCGTAGGCCGGACAATCCGTGTAGGCTCCGGCTGATTGTGGCGCCTAGCGCACGGGCGACCGGCTGGATCGGAGAGGACGTATGCAGATCGACGCCCCCGCCGCCATCCAGGGCGAGACCCTGGCGGAATTCCTTCGCCGTCGGCGCGGGCTCGCGACGGTACCGGCACCGCCGCGCGCCAGCGGCGGCGCGGCGGAAGCGATCTGGCGGGGCGGGACGGTCTCGGCGATCGACCTAGCGGATGCGGTCGCGGCCTTTCACGGGGTCCCACGGGCCGACCGTCACGCGATCGCCGGACTTCCCCATGCCCTCGACACATTGTCCCGCGACTTCCTACGCGAGGCCTACCTGTATCCGGTCATGCGCGACGGGCACCCGCTGCTGGTGACCGCGGACCCCGGCCATCTCGAACCGATCCGCGCGGTCGCCCTCGCGCTTGGCGGGGCGGTGCCGTTGGCAGTGCTCTCGTTCGAAGAAATCGAGGAGCTGTTCGAGCGTAGTCGCCCCGCCGACGCGCCACGCGACGAGGTCGAGAGCGAGACCGGGACCGACTACGCCCTCTCCGACGACATCGAGACGCTGCAGGATCTCGCCCGCGGCGCCCCGATCGTACGCGTCATCGACGGGCTGTTAGAACGTGCGATCCAGGCGGGCGCCACCGACATCCACATCGAGACCGGACGCGAGGAACTGAAGGTCCGGTTCCGCGTAGACGGTCACTTGCGGGCGCAGCAGACGATGCCGCGTCACATGGCAGCCGCGGTAATCTCGCGGGTGAAGATTCTCGCCGGCCTCGACATCGCCGAACGCCGCCTGCCGCAGGACGGGCGCACCAACGTCAAGATCGGCAACACCGAGGCGGATCTGCGCGTCGCAATCATGCCGACACTTTACGGCGAGACGGCAGTGCTCCGTATTCTGCTGAAGGACACGCGGCTACTCGACTTCAAGCGCGTTGGCCTGTCCGACCGCGACCGCGACGCGGTGGTCAGGCTGCTCGCCGAGCCACACGGCATTATTATTGTTACCGGCCCCACCGGCAGCGGCAAGACTACGACGCTCGCCACCGCGATCTCTCTGCTGAACGATCCCACGCGCAAGATCGTCACCGTCGAGGACCCGGTGGAGTACCAACTCTCCGGAATCCACCAGACCCAGATCAAGCCGGCAATCGGCCTAACCTTCGCAACCGCACTGCGATCGTTCCTTCGCCACGACCCAGATGTGATTATGGTCGGCGAGATGCGGGACCGCGAAACCGCGGCGATCGGCATCCAGGCCGCTCTCACCGGGCACCTTGTGCTGACGACACTGCATACCAACAGCGCGGTCGACGCGGTGGTGCGTCTCGTCGATATGGGGGTCGAGCCGTATCTCATCGCGTCGAGCCTGCGCGGGGTGATAGGCCAGCGGCTGGTTCGTCGCTTGTGCGAGCGCTGCCGGGTTCCAGATCCAAAGGGCCTCGAGTTCGCTCGCGACCTCCGCGCCCGCCGTGGCGGCCCCGAGGCGACGGGCCACAACTTTCACGCAGCGACCGGCTGTGCCCATTGCAACGAGAGCGGCTTCCGCGGGCGCATCGGAGTGTTCGAGGCACTCGCTGTCGGCGACGACTTGCGTGACCTCATCCGCGGCCAGCCCGATCCCCGCATCCTGCTCCAGGCGGCGCGTGCGGTCGGCATGACTACGATGCTTGACGATGGGATCGAGAAGGCGAGCCTTGGACTGACCTCACTCGACGAGGTTATGCGGATTTCGGGATGACGCTCTCTACCGGAATGATGCCGGCCACGATCCGGCCCGCAGCGACCGCGATGCAGACGATCGGCGCAGCGCTGCTCGACTCCTTTGTTGCGACCCTCCGGCCACTCGTTGCCCGCTTCTCGACGGGCGTGAGCCACGTCGTCTTGATCGCGCCGGATGGACTCTTGCTCCACAGCCTGCGGAAAGATTGTCTTGGCCCGCCGCTGCATCTGGCCGACGACGTGCGCGCACCGGAGGCGTTCCACGTGGGCGCGGTGCAGTTGAGACTGCCACCAGAGGTGTTCCTGACGCGCTCGCTGCGCCTTCCCGATGCCGGGCGAAGTTATCTCCAGCCGATCATCGCGCACCGCTTGGAACGTCTGACGCCATGGCGAGCGGACCACGTTCTCTATGCCTACAGCGTCGTCGACGGCGTCTCCGAGGATGGCACGATCGGTGTCGATCTGCTCGCGACCTCCGTCGATCTCGTGGCGCCGTTCCTGGCGCGCCTCGCAGGTGCGGGGCTCATGGCGACGGCGCTGGGCAGTGCCGCGGAACCGCTCGACGCGCCGCTACGCTTCGACCTCTATAAGGGGCGTACGCAGGCTTCCGACGGCCGCCTTCGGGCGCGTATCGGCCGCGGCTTCGCAATCCTGCTCGGCGGGCTCGCGACCGCCTGCCTGTTCTCAGCGATCGTGGCGGCTTCGGCCACGTCGGACGCAGAGGATGTCCAGCAGAGGCTGACTGCGCTACGCACGAAGCTCGCGCTGCGCGGCGGCCCTGGCACATCACGCGAACGCGCCCTGTTAGAGGGCAAGCGCGCCGATACCGCGACGATCGTGCTCATCGATAAGCTGAGCCGCGCCTTGCCCGACGACACGGTACTGCGCGAACTCGACATCGATCCGACTCGGATTCGCCTCGTGGGCCGCTCTGTCGATGCGCCGGCGCTGATCGCACGCCTCGAAGTGGATGCCGGCTTGAAGAACCCGCGTTTCGCCGCGCCGGTGATCCGCGATGCTGACAGGCGGGACGCCTTCGATCTGGTAGCGACCCGCAGCGATGCGCCGGGCACGGCACGATGACGCTCGCGGAAGCCCGTGTCACTCGCTGGTTCGGGCCGCTTGCTGTCGCGCTGTGCGTTGGCATACCGCTACTGTTGCTCGCAATCACGATCACCAATCTCACGCGCTGGTTGGAGGCCGGTGCCGAGGTGAATATCGCAGCCGGCCATCTCGCTCAGGTCGAGGCGAGGATCCGGGCGGAGGCCGGTCGTCCGGTGCCGACGCGCGGTGACCTCTCGGCCCTTTATCTGACAGCTGAAACGGGGAGCCTCGCCCGCGCAGAACTGCAGCAGCGTCTCGCCGGCCTCGTCGAACGCGCTGGCGGCCGGCTGATTGAGGTTCGCGGCGACGAAGCACCCGACGCGGCGGCTCAGCGCAGCATCCAGCTTCGCCTTAGTCTCGACATCGGCAACGAAGAACTCTTCGATTTGCTAAAGGCAGTCGAGACCGGCCTGCCGCTGCTTACGGTCGAGGCCGTGAACATCCGCCCTGTGTCGGGGCGTAGCGCGGGGGGCGAGGAAGCCAATCCGACCCTGCGCGTCGCACTCGCAATCCGCGGCTACCGCCGCGAGAGCACGCAATGATCTGCCCGTATCGTCATGCCCGACGCCGTGGCGCCGCCGCCGGTGCCGTTCTGGTTCTCGTCCTTCTCGAATCGGCGATCGTGCCGACGTCGGCTCAAGTCGCTGACGACCGCCCGCCACCAGGCCCAGCGCAGAACCTGAACCCGCTGAGCACGCTCGATCCCGCGACGCTCGATGCCTTTAGGGGACGGCCGCTCTTCGCACCATCGCGCCGACCGCCACCACCGCGACAGGTTATTACCGCTCCACCGGCGCCCGTGGCGGTCGAAGCTCCGCCGCCGGATCTGCGCCTCGTCGGCGTCGTCGCGGGTGTGGACAAAGCTGTAGCGATCCTGCGCCGTCCAACAGGAGGTTCTTCGCTCAGCCTCAAACTCGGGGACTCGGTGGAAACATGGCGTGTCCAGGCCATCGGGCCCGACCGCGTAACGCTTCGCGATGGGACGCGCGAGACCACCTATCGGCTCTTTAGCGTAGGTACATCGAGCCCTCCGGGTGCACGTCCAGGCAGTCCTCTGCCGATCGGCATTCCGCTAGGGCGATGAGCCATCTTGGTGCTCGGGGGACCTAAATGGGGTACCGCCAGCCTTTATCGGAGAAGGATTGCCCCGCGATTTTCACCGACAGAGGGCATGAGTCCCGCCCGACTATATAGAACTCAACCGTGATCGGCTTTCTAAAGCATCGCCACACCTTCACGCCACGCGGCGATCTCACGATGTGATTCTGCTGAGGGGATGGCTGATGGCCTGCCCGCATTTCCTCGACGTCGTGTCGTCCACGCCGGGCATGGTCGGGCCTGCGATCCTCGCGAACGTTCCGGCGAGCTGGTGTATTTGATCGCGCGCGTCGCTCTCGATGTCGGCGCCGGTTCTACCTGCGGTCGAAACGACGACCGAACCCGTGATCCGGCCCGCCTCGCTGATGAGCGTGAAGTTGAACCTGCCCATGCGGCTGCGCCGCACGACGTAGTGGACCTTCGACATCGCCCGCCTCCGGCAAAATGTTTCCGAAGGAGCCTACGGTGCGAGATGTGCTCAAGTTTCAAGGAAGCGTCTCGACTCGGGCCAGCGATCCGAGTGGTCGGTCGCGTGTACCGCAGATCGGGACCGACGATCGTCCGCGCACGCGCTAGCAGAAGCCGAGCCGACCGAGATAGCGATGACGATAGGCCCGCGCCGGTCGCCGATTGATCAGCCTCTTTCACGACTGAACTCGGTGACCCACGTTTCGCGTCGTCGGAGAACGATGCCTTGCCCTCCGACGACGATACCTGTGGGGCGACTAGCGCAGGGTTCCGTTGAGGCCGCCGGGGAAGAAGCCGCCCGGGCTCTGGGTGGTGTTGAGGTAGACGATGTTCAGAACCTGGCCGGGGGTGCGGGCGAACACAAGGCCTTGGGCGTTGGTCGGAACGAGGTTCGCATCCGAGAACTGGAAGCCTGGGGTCGCAGACTGAGTTCCGCTAATGCCCTGGTCGAGGTCGGTATTGCCGTCGAGCGAGTCGCGAGCGTTTGAGATCGCGTCCGCCTGATTAATCAGGCCCTTAGCGTACAGCGTAGTGCGGATGATGCCAGCGTGATAGGCCTCGACCGCGAGGATGCTGGCAGCAGCGCTTAGATAGGTCTTGTTCTGGATCGCGCCGGCAGCGCCGTTATAAGCGGTGACTCCAACATCCTCGAAGATGAAGGAGGCGAGAAGGAAGTTCGTGTCATTGGCGTAGGCATCGAACCGGTCGTTTGCGCCGATCAGGCCCGCCGCGCGGGCGGCGGCGGTGAAGGCGAAGTCGATGTCGAGGCGAGGACGGCTGACGGCGGCGCTGCCCAGTGCAGCGCGCAGGAAGCGGACGTGGGCCTCCTCGTCGGCGGCGATCTCGAAAGCGTACTTGCGGACGTTCGGATCGGTGAACGGCACGGCACGGCCACCGCCGTTGACGGCGCCGATGGCACCGACGCCCTGCAGGTCGGCGGCCTTCAGGCCGGCCCCGTTGACGGCGTTGAGGTAGAATTCCGCCTCGAGATACTCGAGGTTAAGTGCGAAGTTCAGGATGTCCGCGTCGGTGACGTTCGGCGGCAGTGCTTGAGCCTGGGACTGGGTCGTGGCGTTGCCGAGGATGGCGGCGCCAGCGATGCCGAGGCCGAGCGTCTGGAGGAAGGCGCGACGACCTTTTTCGAGATTGACGACGCGAGTGCCGGGCTCGAGGCCCGCAAGCTCGCTCTCTGCAGTGTTCTGCCTGTCGATCATGGTCCGTTTTCTCCCAACGTGTCGCACGCCTGAAATCGCGGCGTCGACGGCGAAGTTAGCGGTAACGCGATTCGCCACAATGACGGGTTTACTAAAAGTGGCTTAACTGTGTAGCATTTTCTTTGACTGTGTCTAATCAGACACGCAATAGCAAGAAAGCTGTTTTAGGGCGCTCGTCCCGGTGGGCACGGACAGAAATGAAGGGTACGTTAACGAAAGGCCGAGATCGGAAAAATTTCCCATGTCTTTGACGCGGCTATCCTTTGCTCTGGTTTTTTGCGCGGGACTCCTCGGCTCCATCGCCCTCGCCCGTGATATCGCCCCCCCGCGTGCCAGCCTTACAGGCCCCGAAACAGAGGTGGATCTGACGGCGCGTCCGCTGCGCCGGACCGTTGCAGGCAAACCGTCGCGGGATGCGGTCGTTGCGCCTGATCGTGGCGAGGGGCGGACCTACAATTTCAGCCCTGAGGATGTCGAGGCGACGGCGGGGCTTGGCTCCGACGCGGTGGAGATCGGGACCCAGCCCGGCGAGGCCGGCAGCTACCGTCTCAACTTCGAGCGGGCTGAAGTGAAGGATGTGGTCCACGCCATTCTGAACGATACGCTCGGCCTCAACTACACGATGGCTTCCGACGTCGCTGGCCAGATTACAATCTCCTCGCCCCGGCCGATGACGCGCGTAGAGCTGCTCTCCGCGCTGGAGACGGTGCTGTCAGGCCAGGGCTACACTATGACCCGCAACGCGGCCGGCTACCGCATCACCTCGGCCGCCACCAGCATCGGAAACGTCAGCTTCGGCAACGCGCAGGTGCCGGGCTACGGCGTCTCGGTGGTTCCGTTGCGCTATGTCTCGGCCGCGGTGATGTCGAAGCTCGTTTCGGGTTTCGTTACCGAGGCAGACGGCCTGCGCTTCGATACTGGGCGCAACACCATCATCGTGAAGGGACCCGGCCCGCGTCGCCAGGAAGCGGTGAGCGCGATCCTGGCCTTTGATGCGGACTGGATGCGGGGGCAGTCGGTGAGCCTGTTCGAGCTACGCCGTGCCCGGCCGGAGGCGGTCGTCGCCGACCTGACGCAGCTGTTTGACACTGGCGAGAACGGGGCGAGTTCGGGCCTGATCCAGTTCAAGCCGATCACGCGCCTGCGCGCCGTGATGGCGATGTCGAAGAACCCGTCCCTGATCCGCCGGGCCGAAACCTTCGTGCGCAAGCTCGACGGCACGGTCGAGGCCGCCGAGGAGACGGTGTTCATCTACAAGGCGCGTTACCGCGACGCAAAGGAACTGGCGCGCGTCATCAATGGCCTCTTCGGGACCGGAAACTCGAACATGAACACCAACACCCCGACTCAGGGCGCCGGGCTCGGGGGCCTCAACGGGGGCGGACAGGGGCAGGGCCGGAATTTTGCCGGTGGCAATCAGGGCGGTGGCCTGAACGGCGGAAATTCCGGCTCTAGTTATGGCAGCCTCGGCCAGGGCAATTCCGCCAACCAGGGCGGCGGCCAGCAGAACACCGGCGCCGACCTCCTCCGGGCGCGGTTCGCCTCAGCCTACGGCGACTCGGTGCAAAGCAACGGCATGGCCGATGGCGGCCCAACGGCGCTCGGCGGCGGCAGCGACAGCCTCGACCTGACCCGGCGCGGCAACGGAGCGCGGCGCGTCTCGATCAGCGCGGACCCGTCGAACAATTCGGTCATCACCTATGCCGACGGCGAGACCTACCGAAAGATCAACGCAGCGCTCCGTCAGCTCGACGCGACCCCGGCGCAGGTGGCCGTTAACGTAACCATCGCCGAGGTGACGCTCACCGACCAGCTCAAGTACGGCGTGCAGTACTTTCTCGACTCTAAGAACATCGGGCTGGGCAAGGGCAAGGGATCGATTGGCCTGCTGAGCGCGGCCGCGGCGACGGCCGGCGGCGCCACCAACGCGCTCACGGCGGGGGCCGGCGGCGGCTTCAATTTCCTTGTCGGCGGTTATTCCGGCCCGGACGTGGTGCTCTCGGCGCTCGACGGCTTCACCGACGTCAAGATCCTGTCCTCGCCCTCCCTCGTCGTCATTGAGAACCAGCCTGCCTCGCTCCAGGTTGGCGATTCCGTGCCGATCACCACGACGCAGGCACAGGGGATCACCGTGCCCGGCGCTCCGCTCGTCAGCCAGGTCGAGTTCCGCGACACCGGCATCATTCTCAACGTTGTCCCCCGCATCGGCCAGAACGATGCCGTGACCATGCAGATCGAGCAGGAGATCTCGGCGGTGGTCGGCGCTTCAAACACCCTGACGCCGACGATCTCGAAACGCCGCGTCGCGAGCACGATCTCGGTGGCTAACGGACAGACCGTGCTGCTCGCCGGCCTGATCAGCGAAAAGCGGCAGACCTCCCGCGACGGTATCCCGTTCATCGATCGTATCCCGAACGTCGGTGATCTGTTCAGCTCCGTCGACAACGGCGCCCAGCGTACCGAACTCGTGGTGTTCATCCGACCCGTGGTGGTGCGATCGGGTCGCGATGCACAGCGGGTCGCGGAGGATTACCGTGGCAAGCTGCTCGATGCAGGCGCTCGACGCGGTGCTGCGCTGCCTGCCCGCCGCCCGGTCTACAAGCCCTGACCCACCCGCATGTTCGTCAGACGCGTCGAAACGACCGATTTCGCTGGGCTCGTGATCGCTGTTGCCGTCGCTGGCGCGGCGTTCGCGACCTGGGTCGGTCCGGGGCCCATCGCGACGGGAGTCGTCGCGCTCGCTCTGGCCATAATCGGCTTGCGGATCGTCTGGCAGGATCTAGCGGATTTCACGATTCCCGACGCCGCGACTCTGGCTCTCGGACTGATCGGCCTCACGGCACGGATCGGCGACGGCGCCTATCTGGGCGAGACTCCAGTTGTGAGTATCGGCTTGGCGGCTCTCGACGCCGCGATCTGCGGCGGCGTCCTGCTCGGGTTGCGCGAGGGCTATTACCGTCTCCGCGGCCATGACGGCATCGGTCTTGGCGACGTGAAGCTCGCGGCTGCAGGCGGCGTCCTGCTCGGCACCGTTGGGCTCTCCTGGGCGGTCCTCGGCGCGAGCCTGACCAGCCTCGCCGTGGTCGGCGCGGGCCGCATGCTACCCGCTCTGGCGCGCGCGGTTCCGGTGACCGACCGGATTGCCTTCGGCGCCGTCCTCGCCCCCGCGCTTTGGGCGACGTGGCTCGTCGGACAGATCCTACCCGGCGTGCTGGGGCACCCGTAGATGTCGACCTTCGCCTACATGGCCCTCGATTCGGCGGGCAAAATCCTGAAGGGGACGATGGAGGCCGAGGCGAGCGGCGAGGTCTTCGCCCATCTCGACCGGATCGGCTGCACCCCGATCTCGGTCAAGACGGAAGCCCGCGGGACGCGGCCGGCCGGGCGCTCGCTGCGGGACTGGTTGACGCCTGACCCGCGCCCCGAGGACATCACCGGCCTGACGCTGGATCTAGCGATGCTACTCAAGGGTGGCGTCGCGCTCACCGAGGCGCTTCAGATCCTCTCCCAAATGGAGAGCCGGAGCTGGCTCGTGCGGGTGCTGCGCGACCTTCATGCCGCGCTTAGCCACGGCAAAAGCCTGTCGGAGGCGATCTCCGCGCACCCGAAGCTCTTCCCTCCGATCTACGTGAAGATGGTTGAGGTCGCCGAGACCTCCGGGCGACTGGAGGAGGCATTGAGCGGGCTCGCCGCCGAGCGCCAACGGGGCGAACGCCTCCGAAAGCGCTTCATCTCGGCGATCTCCTACCCCTGCTTTCTGGTGGTCGCGGCGGTGGGCGTGCTGTTCTTCATCCTGATCTACCTGATCCCGAAGTTCGAGGTCGCGCTGCAGGGCTTCCGCGACAAGATCGATCCATCGGCGCTGGTGGTGTTCGAGATGTCGGGCTTTCTCAACCGCAACCTCGACGTCGTGGTGCTGTCGATGGCTGGCCTCCTAGGGGGCACCGTCTTACTTAACCGGATTGGCAGCGAGCGCGGGCTGTGGCTCGCCCTGCTCGCACGCCTGCCGTTCAGCCGGGCGGTGCTGGCCAACGAACTCACCGTCACCTTCTGCCGGACGCTGGCGATCTTAGTGCGCAACCGCGTCGATATCTCCACCGCGCTCCGCCTGATCCGTGGCGTCGTGCGCTTGCCCGGTGCTGGCTCCGAGATCGACCGGGTCGTCGCAGACGTGCGCCAGGGCCAGCGCCTCTCCGAAACCTTGTCGCGCGGAAAACTTTTCCCCCGGCACGTGGTGCAGATGCTGCGCGTCGGGGAGGAATCCGGCGATCTCGCCGACAGTGCCAGCCGCGTCGCGGTGTTCTACGAGGCCAAGCTCGACGCGGCTCTGGGTCGTGTCATAGCGGTGGTGGGGCCGGCGGTGATGGTTCTGGTAAGTCTTCTGATCGCGTGGCTCATCATCTCGGTTATGACCGCGCTCATGAGCATCAACGACCTGCTGGTCTGAGGTTTCGTCCCGATGATGGCTTCCGTGCGTTTCCGCTTCGATCAATCCGTGCGTCCCCGGCGCGATGCGCAGGGTGGCTTCACCCTCGTCGAGTTGCTCGTCGTGCTGGTGATCCTCGGCCTCGTCATGGGCCTCGCGGGTCCGCGAGTGCTCGGCTACCTGTCGAGCTCGCGCGACAAGGCGGCCAAGCTTCAGATCGAGTCCTTCGCCTCAGCGCTCGACCTGTTCTACCTCGACAACGGCCGTTACCCGTCGACGAGCGAGGGCCTGCAATCATTAGTGCAGCGCCCGCCCGCCGCGGAGAACTGGAGCGGTCCCTACCTCAAGCAGGGCAGCGTTCCGGCCGACCCTTGGGGACATCCCTACGAGTACCGGACGCCAGGCAAGACCGCCCCCTACGCCATCCTCTCGCTCGGCGCCGACGGCGTGATGGGCGGCAACGGCGTGATCGGCAAGGAATGACGGCCGGGGTTCGAAGCGACTCGCGCAAGCGCGGGGCGTCGGCGGGCTTTACGCTAATCGAGGCGCTCGCGGCCTTTGCGATCGTAGCTGTCCTGAGCCTCGTGGTGCAGCGGGGCGTGGTGCAGTCGCGCGCCGGGCTCGTGGCGGTAGAGGACAGGCTCGCCGCCGAGCGCGTCGCCCGCTCGCTCCTGGCCGAACCTTTGCGCGTATCGGACATCGGCAGGGGCGGACGCACTGGAACCCTGGACGGCTACCGCTACACCATCCTCCTCGCGGCACTGGAGCTTCCTCTACCCGAGGCCGAGCGGGACGCGGAAGGCGGCTGCCAGCAATCGGCCGGCTCCTGCGATCCGGCAAGCCCCGCCCCGCGCATCCGCTGGACGCCCATGCGCCAGGACATTGAGGTTTTGACCCGCCGCGGAACGGCCGTAACGGTCGAGACGATCCGCCTTGGGCAGACGGCATCGGCCGATGGCGGGGGGCGGTAGCATGATCGCTACCGAGACAGGCCCGTGGCCTTCGCGATCCGGCCGGAACCGTCGGGTTTCCGAACCTCCGGACTCACGACGCGAGGCAGACTGAAAGTGATCCGTATGATGGGCCTCGAGATCTTCCTGAAGCGCTTCTCGAAAGCCGCGCGACCGATCCCGAATCCGATCCCTCCTGAGCCGGAGGCTGCCTCTATCGCGTCTGCACCGGCCCCGATGGAACCGGCGCCCGCCGCAGACGGCGCGGTCTCGGGCGAGCCGGTCGCACCAGGCGAGACCACCTGGCGGCAAGTGCTCGACCCCGACTGGGAGGCACGGCGCCAAGTGCTCGACTGGAAGGGCCTACCGCCGGTTCACGACTATGTAGCCCGCCTGATGACCGGCCGCTCCACCGCCGAGCGCGGTCTATGGCTCGACTGGACCCTCGACCGCCACCTCGCGCCGCTGCGCGAGCGGCTCGGCCGCAACCTCAGCCTCGCCTCGTTCGGCTGCGGCCCGGGCGGGATCGAGGAGGCAATCCTGCGCCAGGGACACTGGCCTCTGTCGAAGATCACGCTCTACGAGTATGACGCGGCCCTGCTCGCGGACGCTCGGCGCAAGATCGAGCAGTTTCCGCTCGAATCCGAGTTTTTAGCCTTCGATTTCAACCATCCGCCTCCGATCGACCGCAGCTTCGACGTGGTGTTTTTCTGCCACTCCCTGCACCATTGCGCCGACCTCGAACGGTTCCTGCCCTTCCTCAACCGGATCGTCTCGCCGGACGGGCTGATCCTCGGTCTCGATTACTTCGGGCCGCCGCGCCTTCAGATGGATCGGGATGCCCGCCGGCTCGCCGACGAGATCTTCGGCTACCTGCCCGCGCACTTGCGGCGGAACCTGAAAGAGGAGCAGGAGGACCGGATCGATGCCCGCTTGACGCTGCCGACCATCCCGGCGGTAGCCAGTTACGATCCAAGCGAGGCGCCCCGCAGCGCCGACCTGCGCTCGATGCTGTTTGCCGCCTTCGACGTGGTCGAGGTGCTGCCGATGGGGGGCACGCTGCTGCGCAACCTGCTCGCCGACCGCGCCGGAAATTTCCGCAGCGAGAATGACATGGCGATCCTCGACCTGACGATGATGATCGAGCGGATGGCGATCGAGACCCGGCTCGTGGCGTCTGACGACCTCTACTTCGTAGTCAAGCCAACCAACCGGATCTGACCCTTGCCGCTTCGGAGCCGGTCAGCGCTCCCAAGCGGTGACGTAGTATGGTGCGTCGCGGACCGGAGCACGGGCCAGGGTAACGGCGACGCTGCGGTTGGCGGCCGCCACGGTGGTGACCATGACGCGGACGCGGAAGGCCGTGCCGCGTGTCGTGGTGATCAACGGCTGCTGCTTCGGCAGCAAAAGCTTGAGTCGATCGTCGATCGTCGCACGCGGCGCAGCACGCAAAGCCACCACCTGCGCGACGAGGCTCGGACTCATCTCGGGCAGCGCCATCAGAACCGTCGCGGAGGCTTCCAGCACGTTCACGCGGCCCTGGACGTTGTCGACGGTGAGCAGGGGCGCGAGGGCGGCCACATCGTCGTCCGTGACGTCGGCCAACCAGCGGAGTTCCCCCACGGTACGGAAGCCGTCTTTGCCCCGGCCGACGGGCTTGGCCGCGAGGTTGATCTTGGCCGGATCGGCGTTCGCCGGCGGCTTGTCCTCGTAGCGGTTGCGCCATTGCACGACGCGGGCAGCGAATACCTCGGGCTTTAAGCCGGTTAGCCCAACGGCGCGATACGCGCCTGCCAGCAGCATGGGATCAGACCAGTTCAGGTCGATCCGGCCAGATTCGTCGACTGCGGACAGGGTGATGGTGCCGCCGTCGACGGCGATCCGCTGGTCGCGGATCCGCGCCGCCGGGAGTTTCAATGCGAACAGTTCGTGGGCCGCGAGATCGATGCCGGAGCGGACCATCGCCTCGAGTCTGAGGTCGTCGGCGGTACCGCGCACGCCATTGATGGCTGAGCGCACCATCAGCGCCGTCCCGCCAGCAAGGCTCAGGAGTAGGGCCATGATGCCGAGCACCGCCACGAGGATGAAGCCGTCCTGCCGGCTGCGCATCTTAGCGCCCAACCGCAGCGGCCATGCCGGGCGTCGGCACGCCGGGCTCGCCTTGGGCCTCAAGCGAGCGCGGATCGATGCGGCTGCAGAACGCCTTTCGCGGTGCGGCGCAGCCCGGCTCTGCCTCGATCCGTAGCGGGACGCGAAGGCTCGACAGGATTTCCCCGCTTGCGGGATCGGTGAAGGCGATGCGCACGGCGATCGGCAGCGTTTCGGCCGCGGGCCAGACGTCGACCAAGAGTTCGGGAGTGCCTTCGCCGGGCGCCACCACATAGGCGAAGCGGACTGAGGCCGTGCCAGCGTAGACCGTGTGCGCGGGCGCGAAATCGAGTGCGGCCTCGTCGCGATCGAGGGGCGAAAGCGGCGCCTCGGCGCGAAGCATGGTGCTTTCGTCCTTTGTCTCGGTCCTTTGCAGCAGGATCGCGAGGCTCCGGGGCGTGCGGTCCGTGTCAGTTCGGTCTAGGGAGAACAGCATCCGGTCGGGCAGGCCCGCGAACACGAAGTTCCGCTGGCCCGGCCCGGCCCAACGCGCGCGCGCGATCGACCCGATGTCGCGGGCGAGCGCGGCCATAGCGTGGCTGGCGACGTCTAAGCGTTCGGTGCGCTCCGCCGTCCGGTCAGCCTGCCGCGACATTAGCCCGAGCATTGACCCGACCGCGACGAGGATGATCGCACCGATCGCCATCGTCGCCAGCGCCTCCAGAAGGAGGAAGCCAGCCGAACGCGGCCGCGCGGGCGGGACGCGGAGACGTCGCGCGGTGTGTGTTGCGCGGGCGTCCCCCTCACTCGTCAAGACGTGCGCCCCGGTCAATCACGATCGCTGCGGTCTGCGGATCGACCCGGACCGACAGAATGCCGGACCGGTCGGCCCGCATCAGAAAAATCTCTCCGCCCGACGCCCGCCCGTCCGGCAGGAAGCGGATGCCGTCGAGCCCCGCGCCGGAGATGCGCAGGAACAGGTTGGTTGGAATGGCGACTACCCCATTCTCGGCGCTGGACAGCACGCGGCCGCCCGCGAGATCGACGACGCTTGTCACCGGGCGCCCGCTGCGGACGGCTTCATCGCGGTCGGCCCTAAGAATCGCCGCGATCTCGAACCCCTTAACCCGCAAGCTCGTCGCGCTCCCCGAGAACGACACACGCGGCAAGGCAAGTGCAGCGATCAGGCTGATGATCGCCAGGACCAGCGTCATCTCGATCAGGGTGAAACCCGCATGGTTCGCGCGGTGGGAGGCGTCGGCCGGTTTCATGCGGTGTTTTCAGAATCCTGGCCCTACGGCGGAACTTCAGCCGCAGGAAGTCTGCCCCACGGGGAAGCACTTGCATCGGAGCGCGTCGAATTCGAGGCGTCGCGTGAGGTGCTCAGATCCAATATTCGGCAATATCGCGGTCCAAGTCGAGGGCGATCGTGTCCGCCAGCACGGCCAGAGGATCCGCGCCGGGCATGAGTACCGCCGTCCGGTGCACAGTGCCTGCGCGCCAGCTTTCTGCATGGGGCATAATCAGCCGGTACAAACCTGGCAGGTCCGCCGCGATCTCAAGGGGATAGGCACGATGAGCCGCGATCTCTGATGCGACCACCGGCAGCCCCATGGCAAGCGCGAGCGCAATGCCGCACGCGACGCCCTGCCGGCGTTGCGGGGTCAGATAGAGGTCGCTGGCCGCCAACAGGTCGAAGAGGTCGGCATCGCCAAGAGACGCGAACGTGACGAGGTCGGTAGGCTCGTCGGGACAGGCGACGGGACCACGGCTGGCCGCGACGAAAAGAGGTCGAACTTTAAGTGCCGGATCGGTGAACGGATATTCGGTGGCAAGTGCGACGAAGTCCTCAATGCCATCGTCCCGCGCGTCTCCTGCGTCCATGCCGAAGAGATTGATCACGACGAAGCGCCCGGTGAAACCGAATTTTTCGCGGAGAGCCGGGCGTCGCACAGCCCAGGCCTCGGACCATGCCGCACCCGCCGGGCGGTCATGGGCAAGCAGCACCGTCTCCTGGCCGAACAGGGCGTCCCGTGCGGACGGCGACGTCGAGAAGACGCGGCGCGCCAGCGCGGCGTGGTAGCGCTTGTCGAGGATTGCGTCCGCCCGCGCGTCGCGATCGGGCCCCGATCCCGGCGGCGCGTCGCCGTGATCGACGCAGTAGACGAGCGGCCGCCGCCCAAGATGCTGCGTCACCGCAAAGAACGGCGCGGTGTGGGCGATGACCGCATCGACGCCTTCGCGCGTCGCGAAGACCGCCGCTTCCGCGGGATTCGCGAGTCGGACCTGACGGCGATCCGGGCCGGCGGTCACGTCCTCCCGGTCGGGGCCGCCGAGGATGACCTCGAAGCCCCGCGCGGTGAGAAACGCCGCCTGATCCGCCACCCACCGGCCGATGCCGCCTCCGGCGCTCAGCAGCAGAACCCTGCGAACGCCGGAGGGCGGACGCCGCCACGGGAGAACCACACGCGGCGGAACGGCGAGGCCCCCGATCCTCTCCCGCGACAGATTCGGATTGTAGAACGGATCGTCCCGGATCACCGCCGCGTGTCGCCGCCGCACGCGGATCGCCTCGCGGACGTTGCGGCCTTGGTCCGCCCGGGTCGTGGAGGCGCCGCGCGAGAGCGATTCGTGATGCAGCAGCAGCGGCTCTGCGACGTAGAGGTTGCGGTATCCCGCAGCATGCGCGGCGCAGCAGAGGTCCACGTCGTTGTAATCGATCCGCAGCAGCGGGTCGAAGCCGCCGATCTCCGCGAAGACCGAACGCCGGATCGCGAGGCAGGCCCCGGTGACGGCGCTCATCTCACGGGTCGCATCGAGGACGCGCGCAGTCGCCTCAGGCAGATCGACGAGGGCATGCGCGCCGACGCCGGCGATGCCGAGGACTACGCCGCCATGCTGCACCGTCTCGCTCGGATAGAGCAACCGCGCGCCGACGGCGCCCGCCTCCGGCCGGGCGGCGTGGACGGCGAGCCGGCGCAGCCAATCCGGCTGCCGGACGGTGGTGTCGTTGTTGAGGAAAACGAGGATGTCTTCGTCCGCGCCCGCGGCGCCGGCGTTGCAGATCTCGGAGAAGTTGAACGGGCCGGGCGAGGCGACGACGCGCACCCGCGCATCCGACGTGACCTCCGCGAAGTATCGCGCCGTCTCATCCTCCGACGAACCGTTGTCCACGACAACGATGCGATAACGCTCGGACGGGTAGTCGGTGCGTGTAAGGACGCTGTCGATGCAGGCCCGCAGTAGGGCGCTCCGGTCCCGCGTCGGGATGACAATTCGGACGGTGGGCAGCGGCTCCGGCGGGTCGTCAGATGCCTCGGCCGCGTTCCACGACGGATCGGGAACGGGCTGGTTCGTGCGCGATGGCGGCACCGCCTCGTCCACGGCGCGGTGGTGGAGGATCAACGGGATGCGGATCACTCGCGCGGGGTCGAGCCCGAGCAGTAGGTCCGCCCAGGCCCGGTCGGGATCCCCGAGGCGGCCCGATGCACCCGCCAGCATCTCACGGGTCGGCGGGGCGATGCGCAGGGCGATTACCGGGCCGGCATAGGGCACCTGCCGCATGAGCACGGGCGACATGGCGGGCGCGAACACCGGCGCATGCCGCGCCCCGATTCCGTCGATTCGGTCGTGATCGCTGTAGGCGCCGAGCGCCGCCCCGTGGCCGAGCGCGGCCGCGAACGCGTGACAGGCGTGCGGCCGCAGCCGGCTCCCCCCGCTGGCGAGCAGCACGATGTCCCCGTCCGCCAGCCCTGCCAGCGCCTCGGCGATAGTATCGACGCAGGCGATCCGCCGCTCGGCGGCGACCTGGGCGACGATCTTCTTCCAGAAGGCGCTGTCCACGTCCGGGCCGCGCAGCAGCATGGCGCGCCAAGAGGCACCGGCCTGACCTGCGAGGGCGCTCACGAATGCGCCGGGGCCGTCCCGGCCGACGACAATGATGCAATGCACGGTCGACGGCACCGGTTCGGCGGCGATCCGCTCCAGATCCGCCACTTCGAGATCGTCGTGGACGGCGAGCCAGCGCTCGTAGCGCGAGACGCCCGTCGGCCGATGACCGCGGCGGAGACCCAGCCGAAGGTAATGGACGAGCGGGATCGGGAAGGTTTCGTGGTAGCGCGGATACGTGAGCGCGTAATGCTCGGCATCGAAGGCCGGGCCGGGGTCCCGCAGTTCGGCCGCGCCGTATTCGAGGTAGTGGGCCAGCGCATCCCATCCGCCCCTGGCGACGTCCGGGTAGGTGTCGCGGTACCACGCTTCGTCGAACAGCCCGCTGGTGCGGATTAAGTAGATCTGCGACGCGTCGTCGTCCCGCAGCCAGACCGGGCATCCGGTCGCGGCCTCGCCTGCCTCGATCGCGTGCAGGAAAGGCGGCAGCGGACCCGTACCGGCCGCGGGGACGGCGTCGAGGTAGCGGCGCGTGTCGAAGTTTGGCCCGGGATCGCGATGCTCGTGCAGGCCGTATTCGCAGAAATGCGCCAGGGGGCCCGGCCCGAAGCCCGCGAGTTCCGGATAGGTCGCAAGATACCATTCGGCGTCGAACAGGCCGGAATCCTGAACGCGTCGGGTATGATCCGCGATGACCGGATCAACGCGCGGACGACGTTTGCTGCGAAAGAACTTCATCGCGTCCTGTTCCGCCCACCCTCTATCGCCGATCCGGAAGCACCCTCGACGCGGCAAAGACAACGTGCCGAAGCATCGCGCACCGGGATCGGACCCGCTTCCCGCCGTTCACGCGCCGACGGCATGGCGGCCAGTTCGAGGAACGGGGATGCGCTCGAACGAAGGTTTGCCGCCGCGCGCGCGGTCAGTCGAGATCGAACACCCACCCCTTACCCTCGGCGCGAAACCCAGAATCGGCGAAGACCTCGGCACAAGGTGCGTTCCTGTCCGTCGCGAGAAAGCACGCCGAGACCCGGGTCGAACCGTCCCGCTTCAGCCCGTCGACGATGCTCGCCAGCATCCGCCGCTCGATGTCGAGCCCGACGACGCGGCAACTCATGACGAGCTGTTCTATCGCGGCGCCGCGCACGAGGACGGCGCCGACGAGGCCGTAATCGGTGAAGCGGTCGGCAACCGAGAAGGCATGGATCACCGCGCCCTCCTGAAGGGCCGCCTGCATCGCCTCCGAAGTCCACCGGTGGCCGGTGGTGTTGAACTGATTGGTCTTATTGATGAGTTCGAGCGTGCGGGGAAAGCGGCCATGCCCAATCGTCGTGATGACGTCCGACGCGACCCGGATGTCGAGATCGTCTAGAAACTCGGTGCGAGAGACCGTCTTGCGGGTCTCCTCGCGCACCACCTGCGCCCGGATCATCTCGGTCCTCCTTCCGGATTCTGCCGAGATGAACGGCACCTGCGTCTCGGCCGACCACAGAAGCGTCCGGCGGATGCCGTAGAGGTCGGCCCCGAGCGTCCGGATGCCCGGAAACGCCGTCTCGATGGCGGCCCGCTCGACCGGGTTGTCGTCGATGAACACGGTGCTCGACGGCAGGACGTTGACCTGTTGTAGGATCGCGGCGACGCTCTCGACCTTCGGATTCCAGCCGATCATCACGACCGCGAAATCGGCGAGTTCCAGGCGGTCGCCGAGTTGAGAATCCCAGGCGGCGCGGATTGTCGCGTCGTCGTTCTTGCTCGCGATGGCGAGCACGATCCCCCTCGCCTTAAGTACGTCCAGCGCCTCGGCCAGGCCGAACGGCCAGCCCTCGTTGGTCTTCGCCTCGCCCGAGTTCTCGGCGAGCACGCCGCGCCAGAGCGTGTCGTCCAAGTCGACGATCACCAGCTTGACGGCATCGATCTGCCGCAGCGTCCGGACCATCGCCTCGATCTCAGCGTGGACCGCATCGAAGAACGCGTCGATCCGCAGATCGCTCTGTCGGCTGACCGGCGGCGGCGGGTGGAGGCGGGCGCGATCGTGAGCGGCATCGAAGTCGCTCAACGTCGAATTGTGGTTCAGCATCCAAAGATGCTCGTCCTGAACGTGGATGCGTCCGATCGTTGCGGAGATAGCGTCGAAATCGAGGATGTGGCTGTTCGCATAGCCAGCGACGAGATCGGCAAGACTCTCGTTAAGGCGATCGATGAAATAGCTGAAATTCCTCAAGTCGTTGCGTGGTAACAGGCGCCCAAGCACGTCCTGTTGTGGGCGGAAGTAGTTGACGACGAGGCTCGCAAGTCCGGTCTCGCGGTTCCAGCGCATCGCCGCGTCGAGGGCGAGGCTCAGGCGCTGCACGGCTTGATCGAAGACGAGCTGGTAATCCCCGGTGCGATGATACTTCAGCTTGGCAAAATGCGCGTCGGCCAGCAGGGTGCGCAGCGGGATCTGGACGATCTGCACGTCGTAGGTAGCGATCGGCTGCGGCGGGGTGTCGGGCAGTCGTCCAATGTTGTTGAACAGGACGAAGTCCCCAGGCGTCGCCCCGCTGTCGTTCGAATAGGAGACCAGATCTTCGACGAGGCAAGAGCCGATCACCAGGATCCGCCGCAAGCCGGTCGGGGTTGCCCGCAGGCTGGTCGGGATCCGAAACTCCTTCGGGGTCCGGGGGCTCCGTGAACCCGCAACGGGATCGGCCGGTACGTCCCCATCGCGCGACGTGGCACTGGAAATCGGCCCGAAATCCGACCTCCGCGGCGACAAGAACCTCCAGAGCGACGTCATACGACTTCCTGCTGGGCCGACGTAAATGTCGCCCGTGCCATCTCCATAACCGTGTCGATCGCGCAGGGGTATCCCGGTATCTAGAGGGCAACAGGCGCGGCGCCTTTATGGTGCGCGCCGGTGCGGCGATGGTGCCTTCTTCTCCCGAAAGGCGCCATCCCGTTGCAACCACAAGCTCGCTTGCAGGGACGTCTCGGTTGTCGTCGTCGCCTTCTGGTGCTGATCGAGCCAAGGCTCGAGTATGTTTTCGGGCTGTGCCGAATCGGACGGGTAGGGTTCTGGAGGCAGGCCACGTCGCCTACGCCGCGTTTTTTTTATTTTCTGTTCGCGAGAATCGGTTTCCCATCCGGTCCTGAAGCCGCGATGCGTTTCGATTAATCGACACCCCCCACCCCTTGCTGGCCGACCCCGATTGAAGCGAACGGCGAATGGGATGCGATGAATGGGTCTGGGGGTATGGGCCCCCTTGGGCTGGTGGAGCAGAGGCAGTGTGGCTGTGTCCCCGGGTAGGGGGCGGGACCGGGGTGGTGTTGGTATCTGCCGGAAGGCGCGAGACCGGAGTTTTATGGCGATCGGTTCAAGGTCGGCAGTACCGGCCTAGCCGTACGTCGTTGATGCTGTCGGGCTACTCGCCCACGGACGGCCACCGTCTAAAGCTCCACCTCGAACCCGTGCGGATCCGTAGGTGGAGGGGCGCATCTATTCGTTGCCGCGAGGAGCGAGAGTGGTGCGGTCGACAGCTGGTTCGCTGAATGGCGGGGGGCCGATGTTCCCGCCCAACTGGGTCGGGGCTGAAGCCTATGGGCCGGTAAGGAGGGTCACCCTCCTTTGGGCAGGCTCTTTCAAGAGCCTTCAAAGGCTCGGGCTTTCCGCTGATGCGCTCCGCCTCGTCACGAGATCTGGACCTCGCACTGCGCCGCCACGGTCATCACCTTCCGTAGGCTGTTCCGGTGGTGCGTGACGCCCTTCGATGATCCCGCTGCCTGATGAGCTGCGGCCTGATCGCGGTGCCAGTGGACAAGCCACCGGAGCCGAAGGGCACGGTCACCGGCGGGGAAGCGCATCAGCTCGACGGCGCTGGGGATTCGAGCGGCCGGCATCAGACCGCCACCGCGCCGAGCCAACGTTTCAGAATGCGGCTCGTGATCCCGGCTCGCGTCAGGGTCGTGAGCTGGCAGAACCCGCCGACTCCAACGACCTTCTTGCCATCCTCAAGCGCGAAGGGGCGCGACCGCTGCGATTCCATGATCTGCACCGCGGCCGCCTCCGGCATCAGGCGTGGATCACCGATCCGATCCACCATGGCGTCGAAGTCGACCATTACCTGATCGTCTACGGGCGACAGCGCGCCTTCACTGATCGGGACGAGGGCCCATGGCTCGCCGCCGTTCCACGCCTTGCTGTGCATCCCGTAGGCCTCCACCTGGTCGCGGGCGGTGGAGAAGCCGGCGATGACGAACTCGGCCTCGCGGGGGGCGATGTCAGCCAGCCCGCGGGCTTCCATCTCGCGCCGGTACTGCCGTCGCACACCACGGAACAGCGCGGGCGCCTCGGGTAAGAGATCGTCGAAGGCCAGGAAGTGCGCGCTGATGCTCGCCCCCAGCATGTGCACGAAGGCCGAGGCGCCCCGTACGGCGATTACCGCCGGCAGGTGCGCCAGCAGCGCCACCTTCTGACCCTGCCCACGCGGCGTGCCGTCCATCAGGTAGCCGGCGCCGTCCGTGGAGATGTGCACGGCCTCGGGCTGACGAAGCAATTCATCGCTGTCATCGGTCAGGTGTCCTTCGGTGCTGGTCGCGCGTAGGCGGTCGGTGATGGAGAGCAGCGCCGTTGCGCCGATGACAGGTCCGGCAGTGAGGATCGTGGCCCCGATTCCTGGCCCCAACAACGCCAAGCCGATCGGCCCAGCGAACGCGACCAGCGCCAGCCCTGCGATGCCGAGCGCGATGTTGAGGGGCGACTTCGACCGCGATCCGCTGGAACCGGTTGCGCCGCCCCGGGGCAGGTAGACGACGATGATCAAGGCGTCCGTCGGCAGGTAGCGCCGTGGCCATGGCCTGACCTTGCCGGCCTTGTCTCGGCCGCGGACGACCCACGCCTCTCCGATCGGCTGCAACGGGTCGCTCATCCGCTGCACGGCCACCATGAAGGGCCGGCTGTGGTCGACGTGGCGGCCGAGCACCTGCGTAAGCCGACGGCGGCGACGATCGATCGGCCGGGGCGCTGCGAGCGCCTTGCCGGCCGCGTTGAGGGTGTGCAGCTGCATGTCTTCAGCCTCGAAGTCGTCGGCCACCGGCAACGGCGGCGGTGAGGGGCCCGCGCGCGCGCGCGATGTCCGCGGCCTGACTCGCCGAGAGCATGTCGACGATCAGGCGGGGATTCCCGTCTGGCCCACGCTCCATGCGGGTCCGGGCTTTGTCGCCGCCGGGCGCCTCATTGATGGTGACGTTCATTCCACCGCCACTCCCGTAGGAGCCGCCCGGGCTCGGACCACCGACGAAGCCGCCATCGGCATATCCACGCATGCCGCGTGCGATGGCCGCCAGCGAGGCCGGCCCGATCCGCCGGACGGTCTCCTGATCGAACACGAACTCGCCCCGGTGCACGATGCCAGCGGGGTCATACTTGCCGCCGTCGCCCGTGTAGCCACCACCGGAGAAGCCTCCGAAGTTGAGGTTCGGCAGCCCGGAATCGGCGCCACCGCCAAAGCCTCGGCTGAACAGCCCAGCGAGACCGCCGACCGAGTTGCTGCCGCCGCTGGCCGGCGCTGCGGTTCCCAGGAGGCCGGCGAGCGGCCCCTCGCCCGTGAACACCGAGCGCAGCGCCGAGCGGGCGATCTGCTTCTCTAGATCCTTCAATACGTCCCCGAAGGATTTGCCTTCGAGGATCGCGTCCGCGAACCCATCTGAGAGCGCGTCTCCGAGGAACCTCGCCGCGCTGGCAGCCTGGCGCTGCTGCTGCTCCAGATCAGAGAGCTTGTCCTTGTAGTTCGAAGTCTCGGTCGCGGCCTTGCGCACCGCCTCGGTCTGCTCGTCCGTCAGCTTCGTGCCGTTCTGCGTCGCGATCTCGTTTGCCTTCGCAAGCTGGATCGCGACCGCCTTCTCGGCATTGGATTTGTCGAAGGCCTCGGTCTCTGCTTTCAGGGCCGCTGCCTGCTTCTCCAGGGCGTTAGTGAAGGTCTCGATCGGATCCGTCTCGGACGCGCCGCTACTGCCACGGCCCTTCGACTCGTGAGGCGTGCGCTGCGCATCCTGGATGATGTCGAGCGGCCGACGCGGCGGGCCACCCGGCGGGGGCATCACCGTCGGGATGAACGGCTCCGGTCCGATCGGCTTGTCGTACAACGTGCGTCCGCGAGCGCCGGTGCCAGCTACCGCGCCTAGGTCTGAGCCAAGGCTGCCTTCGCCCTCTCCTCGGGTGCGAGGTCGCGACAGGGGAGATTGCAGGTCGGCACCCTGCGGGACGTTGAGCGGCACCGCCGCTGCCTTCAGCACCTTGTCGAGGAAGGTGCCGGCCGACGTCGCAGCCTTGGCCGTCGCCTCCGCAATCTTGAGGAACACGTCGAGCACCGACTGCCCGGCACCGGCGAGCCCGACCGAGAGGTGCAGAGCCTTGTCGATCTCCTCCGCCGCGTCGGCGAGGCGGTCGCGGAACTCCTCGGCGGTGCGTACTTGATCCTCGCTCACGAGGTCTTCACGCTTCCGGTCCAGCGCTTCGGCGATGGCCTCGATCTCGAGCCGGCCGGAGCGGATGCGGTCGGCCACCTCGGGACCGAACACCTTGTTCGCCAGATCGATCGCACCGAACTGCAGCCCGAGGTCGCGCAGTTCCTGCATCGCTGTGACGACGGCGCGGATGCGGGCTTCGTTGTCCTTCGATCCAAGGTACTGCGAGAGCCCCTTGGACTGGAAGTCGCCAGTGTAGCCACTCTCGAACACGTCAAAGAGCTGCTTCTTGATCGGATCGGTCTGCTCGAACTTCGGGCTGAGCGTCTGCCCGGCCTTCTGGAGCGCCGCCTCGATCTGCTCAGCGGTGAGCTTCGCCTCCTTGCCGATGTCCTGGAACCGCTGGACGAGATCGACGCCGATGCCGGTCTTCTCCGAGGTCGCGCCGAGCGCCACGAACTTGTCGAGCTGCGCATTAGCTTGACCGACGGCAGCCGAGACAACGGCATAAGAGAGGCCGACGGTGCCGAGCGCGACAGCGATGCCGCCGAGCGCTGGGACCTGCGCCAGGATCGTCGTCAGGGCCGTACTGGTGCCGGCGACGCCAGCCTGGACGCCTGCCGCCGCGGTCTTCGACCCCAGGGCCGCGGCGGTGAACGCGGTGGTGACGCTCTGAAGGGTAGCGGCGTCCTTCGTGGCCGCCCCCACAGTGGCGCTGCTGATCTTGCCGATGTCGCCAGCGACCGACGCGGCGGCCTTGGCCGCGTTGGTGGCAAGCGTGCCGATCGCGCCGCCGAAGCCGTTGGTGTTGGCCGCACCGCCGCTCATGGCGACGCCGATCTGGGTCATGTTGCCGACGAGTTGCGAGGCCAGCGTATTCATCGCCGACTGCGCGCGGCTGGTGTCAGCCGCAAACTGGATTACGAGCGGCTCAGCCATGGTAGCGCGGTCCCTTCGCGGCTTCCGTGATGGTTTTGGCCGCAGCCTCGTACATCTCGATCTGGTCCGTTCGACCATCGAGGATCAGCATCATCGCGTTGCCGGCGGCGGTGAGCGCGAGAGCTAAGTCCCGGTTGTCTCCGACCCATGCCGCAATGGCGTTCCGGACGTGGTTCTGCGCTTCTTCGCTGAAACGGAGTTCTGGCACGATCATTCGGATCTCATGTCGTTGGCATTGCAAACCGGGCTGGGCGCGCCGAAGGATCGTCGCACCAGATAACCAGACGATCGATTTGGTCGTGGAGGCGCGCATACCTCTCCATCTCGGTTTTGAGCCCGTGATGCGGGAGGCACAGGCCCCACCAGTTCTGCGGCTCGAACACCGCTCCACCATCCACGACTGGGATCTTGTGGTCGACGACCGCGACAGGCCTCAGTCGGCCGATCTGCTCGCACCACTGACAGAATGGGTGCTCCCGCCGATACGCTTTGGAGAGGCGGTCCCAGCGCGAACTGTACCCCCGCTCTCGCGGAGAGGTCCTCTTGGGTCGGATCATCCTTGCTGTGTGTGCAGGTGACCGCTTGCGGAAAATCTCTGGCATGGGCTGTCTCTGGCGGCATGAGTTCTCGCCCCGATGGACCGGTGGGCCCGTGGTTGGCAGATGCGATGTTTCAGGTCGGCGATGTCCGCGCGCGTATCCGGATAGCGCCGGGCGATGGTGGCCAGACCTGCACTGACCTCACGCCACCGAGCATCATCTTGATCAGCGACGGCGGCGCTGAGTGCGGCGCGGTACTCGGTTGGCAGACCTCGCCACCACCGCCACAACGACATGCGGGGAATCTCGAACCGCTCGGCCACGCGGCGTATGCTGATGCCGGCGGCGCAAGCAGCTTCGATCGCATCACGCTGCGAATGCGCGCCGACAATCGAGCGCCGACCTGGCTTTCTTTGGGCAGAGATATCGGACGACACGCGGGCGGGCTCCTCCGGCTATCCGGATCGAAGGCCCGCGGTCGACCCTGTCTCAGGCCGACCCTATGGCATGTCGATCACTGGCTCAGGCCAGCATCGACATGAGAACATAACGTGAAACCGAGTCACGGATCAAGTGGCTCGCTCGATCGCAAGGGCTCTACGGCGCCGGGCTCGGCGCCTACCACGCCGGCGCGGAGTGGGGGTTCTGGCCGGGCCCGACCGATTGCGGCGGCGGAACCGGCGCGAACCCGGCAGCCGTCGGCGATTTTCTGAACGCGTTGCAGACGACGAAGGT
>NZ_JAKSYF010000155.1:0-1197 GCF_022829745.1 Methylobacterium sp. E-016 | reverse complement strand
CGACTACGCGTTGATGGCGGCGACGACGCCGGCGCCGACGGTTCGGCCGCCCTCGCGGATGGCGAAGCGCAGCTTCTCCTCCATGGCCACCGGCACGATCAGCGTGACGTCCATGGTCACGTTGTCGCCCGGCATCACCATCTCGGTGCCCTCGGGCAGCACGCACACGCCGGTCACGTCGGTGGTGCGGAAGTAGAACTGCGGCCGGTAGTTGGTGAAGAACGGCGTGTGGCGCCCGCCCTCCTCCTTGGTCAGGATGTAGGCCTCGGCCTTGAACTTGGTGTGGGGCTTGACCGAGCCCGGCTTGCACACGACCTGGCCGCGCTCGACGTCCTCGCGCTTGGTGCCGCGCAGCAGCACGCCGACGTTGTCGCCCGCCTGGCCCTGGTCGAGCAGCTTGCGGAACATCTCGACGCCCGTGACCGTCGTGGTCTGGGTGTCGCGGATGCCGACGATCTCCACCGTCTCGCCGACCTTGACGATGCCGCGCTCGACCCGGCCCGTCACCACCGTGCCGCGGCCCGAGATCGAGAACACGTCCTCGATCGGCATCAGGAACGGCATGTCGATCGGGCGCTCCGGCTGTGGGATGTAGTCGTCCACCGTCTTCATCAACGCCAGCACCGCGTCGTGCCCGACCGCCTTGTCGCCGTTGTCGAGCGCGACCTTGGCCGAGCCCTTGGTGATCGGGATGTCGTCGCCGGGGAAGTCGTACTTCGACAGAAGCTCGCGCACTTCCATCTCGACGAGCTCGAGCAGCTCGGCGTCGTCGACGAGGTCGACCTTGTTGAGGAACACCACCAGCGCCGGAACGCCGACCTGGCGCGCCAGCAGGATGTGCTCGCGGGTCTGCGGCATCGGGCCGTCGGCCGCCGACACCACCAGGATCGCGCCGTCCATCTGCGCCGCGCCCGTGATCATGTTCTTCACGTAGTCGGCGTGACCGGGGCAGTCGACGTGCGCGTAGTGCCGGTTCGTCGTCTCGTACTCCACGTGCGCCGTCGAGATCGTGATCCCGCGCGCCTTCTCCTCCGGAGCCTTGTCGATCTGGTCGTAGGCCGTGAACGTCGCCCCGCCGGACTCCGCCAAGACCTTCGTGATCGCCGCCGTCAGCGACGTCTTGCCGTGGTCAACGTGACCGATCGTGCCGATGTTGCAGTGCGGCTTCGTGCGGGCAAACTTCTCTTTGGCCATGGT
>NZ_JAKSYF010000154.1:0-9166 GCF_022829745.1 Methylobacterium sp. E-016 | reverse complement strand
GGTCGGGCTGCTCACACTCGCCCTCATCGGCTTACGGTCCGCGTTGAACGCTCGGGCGCAACTGCGCCGGGACAGGACGCGTCTGCGGGAGCTAGCGAGCCTCGCCCTCGAAGGTCTGGCGGTCTGCGACGGTGAAACGATCACCACGGCCAATCGTAGCCTCGAAAAGATGGTAGGCCTGAGCCAAGCGCAGCTGGTCGGTCGCAGCCTGAAGCAGCTGGTGCCTGGTCTCGTGCTGGCCGAGCTGCCGGGACAGGAGGAACGGGAGGTCGAGCTAGTCGCTGCTGACGGCGAGAGCGTGCCCGTCCGCGTCCTGCGCAGAGATATATCGCTGGGCCACCAGCGCCAGACCGTGATCGCCTTCCGAGACCAACGCGAGCGCTTGCACTCGGAAGCGCGGCTTCGGACGCTCGCCTTCACCGACACTATCACCGGACTGCCCAACCGGGCGCGATTGAGCGACTTGCTGGATCACCACGCCGCCACCATGCGGAACGGCGGCAACGGCTTCGCGGTGCTGATGCTTGACCTCGACCGCTTCAAGATTGTCAACGACACCCTCGGCCACGGCATGGGCGACGAGCTCCTGCGCAAGGTCGCCGCGCGCCTGCGCTCGGCGGTCGCCGAGACGAACGTCGTTGCGCGCCTCGGCGGCGACGAGTTCGCCATCTTGCTCCTCGAGACTTCCGACGTCGATCACGTGCAAGCCGTCGCCGCGGCCCTCGTCCACGCCATCGACCGTGCGTTCCTGCTCGATGGACAGCTCGTCCATATTGGGGTCAGCGTCGGCGTTGCGATCGCTCCTCTGGACGGCACTCAACCCGACGAGCTCCTACGGAACGCCGACTTCGCCCTTTACAGGGCCAAAGGCGAGGGCAAGGGAACCTTCAGCTTGTTCGAACCGGCGCTCGCTGAACAAATGCTGGCGCGCACCCGCATGGAGGCTGACATGCGCCGCGCTCTGGAGGTCGGCGAGTTCGAGGTTCATTACCAGCCCCTCGTCGATTCCGGGACGGGTACGGTCACTGCGGCCGAAGCCTTGGTCCGTTGGCGTCACCCCGAGCGCGGCCTGATCCCGCCCCTCGATTTCATCCCCTTAGCCGAGGAGACGGGCCTGATCCTTCCATTAGGCGCCTGGGTACTGCGCACAGCCTGCACGCAGGCGGTGACCTGGGCGAACACGATCAAGGTCGCCGTTAACCTGTCGCCTGTCCAGTTCCGCGACGATCGCCTCGCGGAAACGGTCGCCTCCATTCTCGATGCGACCGGCCTTCCGGCGGCGCGGCTTGAGCTTGAGATCACGGAAGGCGTCATGCTCGACGACGAGGATCGCACGCTCTCGATGCTGACCCGGCTCAAGGGACTGGGTGTCGAGCTCGCCATGGACGATTTCGGAACGGGGTACTCCTCCCTAAGCTACCTTCGCCGCTTCCCGTTCTCCAAGATCAAGATCGACCGCTCGTTCGTTCGCTTGCTTCCAGAAGACTCGGAGAGCGCGGCGATCGTGCGCGCCATCATCACCATGGGGGCATGCCTCGGGATGACGACGACTGTGGAAGGCGTTGAGACGGCGGAACAATACGCGTTCGTCGCCGCCACCGACTGCACGCAGGTTCAGGGCTATCACGTCAGCCGCCCACTCCCGTACGCGGACTTCCTCAGCTTCCTCAACGGCATGAAGGCCGCCGCTTAAGCATCAGCAGCCCCGAAGCAAGCCCCTTCGAAAAAGCGCGCTTTGATGATTGCCGCGTTGGTCCTGACCGCGATGTGCGCGCCCGCTTTGTCCCGCAGACGATAGACTGCGGCGGACGAGCACCAGGTGCCGAGTGCTGGTAGATCGCCTCCTGGATGCTCGTCGGCTCGGCGCCACACCGCACCCAGCCTAGGAGGATGTCGCGCTTGATCGGCTAGTCCGGATCGGCCGTGGAGAGGTAGTCGTTTGCCCATGCAATCGGACAGGCCTCAGCCGCGCTGCGGGTGCGGGGGGCGGTGAAGAAGGACCGCATCATCCAGAGCATGACGTCGCCGCCCGTCCAGCTCTGGGTGTGTCCGAGCCAGGTGGGGAGCGGCGGGTCAGGACCTTCGGGGCGGCTGACCATCGGTGCCAAAAATCCTGTGCTGTGTCTCACGCTAAGTTGATACGAGCCTCTGTCGCAGAGTTATCTACCGAAACACCGAATTAAGGCCTCGCTCACCAAATGCGATAACCTTATGCAAATCCATTGCGCGCTATGCAATTGCATGCTTTCACCTCTTGCGTTCTTAATCGATAGTCAGGCACTCAGCTTCACTCTCGCTGCAGCGACTATCTGCGCCTTCAGCTCGTGGCTGGTCGTATCCCTGATCCATTATGCTGAGATCAGCGGACCGTCCGTGCGTCGATGGTGGATGGCCGGAACAGCCGTGGTTGCCGGTACCGGCGTCTGGACGACCCATTTCGTTGCGATGCTTGGATACCGGACGGATCTGGTTCTGAGCTACAACCTTGCCACGACCCTAGCCTCCGCCGCATCAGCGATCGTCGCTGTCGGGATGCCGCTCGCCATCTCGATCATCTGTCCGCCAGGATGGATGCGGCTCGCTGCCGGCGCGGCGTCTGGCCTCGGTATTGGCGCGATGCACATCAGCGGAATGGCCGCGCTGGAAAACTGCGGTCAAGTGCAATCGCTTGGCTTCAACATTCTCGCCTGCTCGATCGGCGCCACCTGTATGGCGATCGCGCGGGCACAGCCGAGGCGGACTCGCTCAAGGCTGGTGACCGCCTCGCTAATCGTTGTTGCCGTTTGCGGAACGCATTTCGTTTCCATCGCAGGTACGGTCTTGACCGGCGAGCAGGTCAATCAGCTTCTACCGGGCGCGCAGGTCTCGCTGAGCATCCTCGCCGCGACAGGCGCCGCGATCCTCCTGTTCGGGACGCTTCTCGCTCTCACCGCAGCCAAGCGCTTCGACACTCAGGAAACCGCGCACGCCCACGTTCTCGCGACCGCGCTGCAGAACATGTCGAACGGGATCCTCAAGGTGTCTGCCGCCGAGGTCGTGGAACTCTACAACGAACGCCTCCGCAGCCTGCTCAAGCTCGCCCCGGGCGACATGGCGCGAGGGATGAGCCTTGCAGCCTTCCTCGAGCGCGTCGGTCGGGCAAATGGCTGGGATGCTGACCGCGCCGCCAGGGTGCTGGCGAACCACCGAACCTGGATGGCGAAGGACGAAGAGACCCGCATCGAGCACAGCTTCGACGACGGCCGGATCCTCTCCATCGCCTGCCAGCCCGTCGTGGACGGCGCGGTATTCACCTTCGACGACATCACGCAGGCGAAACAGGCGCAACGGGAGATCTCCCTGCTCGCCTACCATGACCCGCTCACCGGGCTGGCCAACCGCCGGTCGCTGCTCGAGCGCCTGGCGCAGGCCCATGCGGACGAGCAACCCTTCACGCTTTTGCTGATCGACCTGGATCGCTTCAAGGCCGTCAACGATACCTTTGGGCACGGTATCGGCGATCGCCTCCTTGTTGGTGTGGCGACACGGCTGTCCGAGCTCGTGGGGGAGACAGCCCTGGTTGCTCGCCTTGGCGGCGACGAAATGGCGTTGATCGCCCGCATGGAGGCCGAGCCCGCGATGAGCTTGGCCCAACGCATCATCGTTGAGATCGAGAAGCCGTACGCGTTCGACGATCTGACTATCGTGATCGGCTGCAGCATCGGCGTATGCGGCATCGAGGACCGGGCGAGCCCAACAGATCTGATGCAGCGCACGGACATCGCGCTGTACGAGGCCAAACGGCAAGGTCGGGGACGTGCCGCACGCTATACGCCAGGTATGATCGAGGCCGTTGCCGACCGGCATCTCCTCGAGAACGACGTTCGGTTCGCCCTGGCCGAGGGTCAGTTCCATCTCGCCTACCAGCCCATCATGGCGCTGGCTGACGACACCATCCTAGGCTTCGAAGCGCTCATCCGCTGGCAGCACACAACGCGGGGGTCCGTCTCGCCGGCAATCTTCGTCCCGCTGGCGGAAGAGACGGGGCTGATCCTGCCGATCGGGCGCTGGGTCTTGGAGGAGGCCTGCCGTCAGGCAGCGGCTTGGCCGGCCGACCAGCACGTTGCGGTCAATATCTCGGCAGTGCAGTTCCGCTCGCCAATGCTGCTCGCGCACATCACCTCCGCCCTGGCGAAAAGCGGACTCCCGGCGAGCAGACTGGAGATCGAGCTGACGGAAACCGCGCTGGTCGAGGACGGGCGCCAAATCTCGCACACCTTGTCGGCCCTGCGCCAACTCGGCATCAAGATCGCGATGGACGACTTCGGAACGGGTTACTCGTCCCTCGCCCATCTGCGCGACCTGCCGCTGGACAGGATCAAGATCGACCGCAGCTTCGTCGCGGCAGCTTTGGAAGACAAGCATTCGATGGCAGTCGTCAAAGCGATCACGCAGATGGGGCGTGACATGAACATTCTGACGATCGCCGAAGGTGTTGAGGAGGCGGATCAACTCGCCCTCCTGAAACTGCTTGGGTGCGACGCTGTTCAGGGCTATCTCATCGGGCGCCCGGAACGCGGCTCTGTTCCATCACTCAATAACACTTCGGCAACTCGCGCGGCTTGAGCGAGCCCCTGTATATAGCTTTAACAACGTAGTGGCTTCAGGTTCGCTTGGATGGAGGATCTATCTGGAAGGACCAAATTTTTACCTGGGCTTTGTCGAAAAGTGATACCGCTGACAAAACCATTCCTGGCTTGTTACACTCATACAACTTGGCAAGTTCGATGGCTTCTCCGCGAGAGACCGCTTCGATGTTTCGACCATCGACAGCCATCCCAGGGCGCTGATCAGCAAACCGTAGAATGCATTCCAGCCGATAGGTCGGCATCATTGCCTCCGATCCCCGAAAGCTTTCAAACAAATAAACGCGCCGGGCAGGGGCGAACTACAGGTCGGTTCGCAGTCTCAGACGTCAACTGCATTCAATTTACGATATGTCGTCATTCGCCGCTGTATCTTCGCAGACACAGTAAGAACGTGCCTTGTGCCTTGTCCAGAGCAGCATGTTGCCGCTCGTCCAACTTAGGCTGTTAACCGGGCAAGAGGAGAGGAGCGGGGCGAGGGTTGCAAGACGGGCGGGCATTCAGCTCCAGGATCTCTACGGGCATCACAGAGTGGCAGACAGGACCGGCGCAGATCTGTCCTTTCGAACTGGCGATCACGGAGGGCGGGACCGCAGGCTTCCTTAACCGCCCGTCGGTATTGTCCTGAATGGCTGTTGTCCCATCTGCGGGCGCGCCTCCTGCCATGAACAGGACAGGCTCGGTTGCCGCTCTTCGCGGGTCGGGCCTGTTCCGCTGGGCTGCGCTCAGCTTCACCGGGTCACGGATGACACCTGGAATGTGAAAACGGCGGTGTCTAGAAGCTGCCCCGCGTTCTACTCGGTTCGGACGGAGGTCGTTCATCGCGCCTCCGCACTGTGGTGCTCCTCGGGCTCGGGCGATCATATGGGGCGCGGTCCCCCACGACTACGGGTCCGTCGGTTTATCGCACTGGAAGCTGACGACCCATGCTAGAGCGTTTTCGGGCTGCGCTGAATCGCATGGGTGGGGTTCACGCGGCGCTGTTGGACTGATTCACTGATCGTTCCGGAGAAGGAGCGAAGCATGGGCCGACCCTACAGCCAGGATCTGCGCGAGCGCGTGGTGGAGGCCGCGGGCGTGACCTCGCGCCGCCAGGCGGCCGCGCGCTTTGGGGTCGGCATCGCCACCTCGATCCGCTGGATGGCCGCGCTTGCGACAACGGGGACGGTATCCGCTCGTCCGCAGGGGCGGGCGCGTCGCTCGAAGCTCGACCCGCACGAGGCGTTCCTGCGTGCGCTGATCGATGCGAAGGCTGACGTCACCCTGGAGGAGATGCGCGCACGGCTGCGGGACGAGCAAGATCTCACAGTCGGGCTCGGCACGCTGTGGAGTTTCCTCGACGCACGCGACCTGACGTACAAAAAAAGACAGCGCACGCTACCGAGCAGGAGCGCCCGGACGTGAAGGCGGCGCGCGAGGCGTGGTTTGGGGGTCAGCCCGACCTCGACCCTGCGCGCCTGGTTTTCCTCGACGAGACCTGGACCGCCACCAACATGGCCCGACTGCGCGGACGTTCACCGCGTGGTGAGCGGCTGCGCTCGCCTGTTCCGCACGGCCACTGGAAGACCACGACCCTGGTCGCCGGCCTGCGCCTGTCCGGGATCGCCGCGCCGTTCGTGCTCGATGGGCCGATCAACCGCGACGCCTTCCAGGCTTACGTCGATCGGGTCCTGGTACCCGAACTCAGCCCCGGCGACATCGTCGTCATGGACAACCTCGGCAGCCACAAGGGGCCGGCCGTGCGGGCGGCGATCGAGGCGGCGGGCGCACGGCTGCTGTTCCTCCCGCCCTACAGCCCGGATTTCAACCCGATCGAGATGGCCTTCTCGAAGCTGAAGGCACTGCTGCGCAAGGCGGCCGAACGCACCGTCGAGGGACTATGGTCGGCCATCGGACGCCTCGTCGATGCGGTCACGCCCGACGAGTGCGCCAACTTCTTCGCTGCCGCAGGATACGAACCAGATTAAACCGAAAATGCTCTAAATCAAAGATAGCTCAGCATTTTTAGCATTCGCCGAGACGAAGCGGTGCCATATCTGCTTTTTCATTAACCGATCGCTTCTAACGGCCTTGTTAAGGGGCTCGAAACGCCCATGATGTGATTGGGTCAGGATGATCACATCCGCGCTTCTGCTTGCCGCTGGGATCGCACTGGGGTGGTATTATCGTCCTGTAATGATCCTGTTCACCTCAGGGTGCCTCTCCGCCGCCTACATCGCAGTCTGCCTTGTCCGACGGGAGTTTGGCCCGTTGGAGTTCTTGATCCTCCTCACCCATCTGGTCGCTCTGCAAGGCGGGTTCCTTCTCGCGCAGTATCTCCGCCCTAGGGACTGAAGGCGCCGAGGATGAAGGCCATGTCGTCAGAACCAGACGGCCTTACCATTCATCAGATAGATGGCGATCCAAAGTAGGATCGGCAGGAGACACACAGCGACAACCAGGGCCAGGCGTGGGCGGCGCGATGGGGTTCTAGATGGATGTTCGAGAGACATAGAGTGCCGATATCTCACAGTTCTGCGCGGATCACTGCGATCGCCGCACAAGCTGAGCCGTTCGCTCGCGGCACCTTTACGTGCCACAATGGGAAGGAGTTTCACCTAGATCACGCCAACTTCGCGCTTCGGCATCTCCTCCGGCAAGCGCAATCCAAGCTGGCAGGCGAGGTCGTCGCTGATTGGGAGGCGGCCCGACATCGCCTTGTCTCCACCGGCTGCAGCGAGAAGTCCCACTTTGATAAAATGCAGCCGTTAGTTTCAACGCAGCCGCAAGTCCAAGCCGCGATAGATAGGGCATGAAACATCCCGCCCTATGACCGATCGACGAGCTAACCCGCGTCACGCCATCATACTTCCAGCACTATGCTGGAACGGCGACGGGTCCGAATTTCATGCCATCACCGTTGATATTTCCCCCGATGGCATCCGCATGCGCTCGGCGACGATCCCCCCTGTGACAGCGCAGCTCGGCTGCTCGATCCGTGGCGTGGGTGTAATGGAAATACGAGTTGTGCGAGCGGGGCCCGATGATTTCGCTGTACGTGTCGTTGGCAGTGGCGACGCGCCCGGTCAGGTGGTGCGCAACCTCCTGGAAATGGCTCGGCTGCAAGCCCCTCCGGTCGAGAAAGTGCGCGTCTGCCGTCGGGTCGTGCCTAAGTTTAAGCAAGTACAGGTCGCGACAGCAGATGGAACGAGCGTCCCAGCGCAGATCCTAAATCTATCGGCCACCGGTGTAGCGCTGCGGCTGGATGCTCCGGTGGTTGTTGGGCAAACGATCATGGTTGGACGACATCAGGCGAGGATCGCGCGCCGGACTGAGGCGGGCGTAGGTGCCGCCTTCCTTACGCCTCTCGACGAAGCAACGGTGGATGAACACACGGTGCTCTAACATTGAGAGAGAGCATCGGTGATAGGGTGTCGTTGATCGCGATCTCCCAGGGGGCATCGCGGATCACCGGCTCGTCCTTGACGACGTTGAGGTGGAAGTCGGCTTCGCGCATCGACATCACTCGACCTCCGCTGTCGCACGCAACCCAAGTTGGCAGGCGATCTGATCGCTGATGGGGAGACGGCCCCACACTCCCCTTCCTTCGGCTATTCGTCTCCGCGTGGGCCCGCTCACGGGCACAGAAAAACTCGTTGGCTTGAGCCATGAATGCGCGCGCTGGCGAGAGCTTTCCTCCGTCGACGCGAACACGTCCGCATCCTCATCGCGCATCTCGGCCTTCACCGATGCCTGATGCGCGACGGCGTTCGCCCGATGCCCGTCCGTGGTGCCGTTGTTGTAGAGATCGGCATCGAGCACGGCGTCGAACCGGCGCAGCTCGGTCTTGATCGGCAGGAGGATGTGCCGGCTCTCGGCGACCACATCGTGCGAAGACGGTACATCTCGGCCGTCCCATAGGCAGCGCCAGCCGGGCTTCCCAGAGGCCATGCGCGCCTGCTCGACCGCTTAGGTGGGCATGTTGCTCAACGCCTCGAGGTAGAGGGCGAGCCGCAGGCCAGCGACCTTCTCGGTCAGCGTACCGTACTCCCGGTTGGGGGCGAGCAGCAGGGTCAGCGTGCGGTTCAGCTCGGGCCCGGGTGTCGGAACGAGGCTCGCCTGCTGCTCGGCCCGGCGCTTCTCGAGCCAGACGCGCGTATCACCGGCCGGAGACTGCACGGCGGGGATGCGCCGGCGCCGGAAGTCCGCCGGATGATCCTCCAGCTGGTTCACGAAGGCGCCCGTGAAGCGATCCATTTCCGGCATCATCGGCGAAGGCGGCACCGGCAGGCGGCACGCGGTCATGGCTGAGAATCGGCGTGGAAGAAGGACCCGGTTGACGGGTTGATCGGCGTCCAATCGGGACCCACCCCCGGCTTCTCCTCCATGCTCCCAGCCAGTCAGGGCGGGAGCCAGCCGGAATGTTGATTGTGGAGACCATCGCCAAGGTCCGGCGCCTGTTCCGCACCGAGCACAAGAGCATCCGGGAGATCTCACGGGAGCTGCGTCTGTCGCGCAAGGTCGTGCGCAAGGCTCTGCGTTCGGATGCTACCGCCTTCGCC
>NZ_JAKSYF010000152.1:0-548 GCF_022829745.1 Methylobacterium sp. E-016 | reverse complement strand
CCCCGTATTTCGATCGGATTGCGCGGACGAATGCCGCGCCGTGGCGCATCAGCGTCGACAGGGGCGGTCAGGTTCTGACCACGGTCTTGGGCGGCTAGGGACATCATGCAACGATCCAGCACCTGCCGCGCGAGCGCCCGCGGTGCTCTCCGCCGCCCGCGCGGCGCTGGAGCGGGCCGGCGTCGACCTCGACTTCGTCCGCCTGGACGCGGCCGCGTTCGGGCAGGCGCCCAAGATCACGATCGACTACGCGGTGAGGGAGTGCACGGGGCGCGCCGGCGTGCTGCCGGTGTGGTTCCCGTGGTCGGGCGTCGGCCCCTGGGACGCGGTCTGGTAGGTGATGCCGCAGGACGCCGCCGGCAACGCGGTGCGCGGCCGGGTCGAGCTCCTGGGCACGCGCAACAGCCTGGTGCACAGCGAGGGCGAGGGGCTGACCACGGTGGTCGGCCTCGACGACGTGGTGGTGGTGGCGACCCCCGACGCGGTGCTGGTCGCCTCGAAGGCGCAGTCGGGCCGGGTCAAGGAGCTGGTCGGGGTGCTGCGGGCCC
>NZ_JAKSYF010000144.1:0-7046 GCF_022829745.1 Methylobacterium sp. E-016 | reverse complement strand
CCCAAGCCCACCTTAGTGACGTCCGCAGTCACGATCTTGGTCGCGGTATCAGTGCTCTGGTCGGTCGCCTTCGTATCGGTGTGGGACGAGGCTGCGTCCTTCGAACCCGTGCTGGTCGCCGTGTCGGTCAGGGCAGTCTTCTCACCCAAGCCCACCTTAGTAACGTCCGCAGTCACGGGCTTAGTCACGGAGGCATCAATTTTATTGATGACCTTCGTCTCACTCTCCAGAACAGGAGTTGCGAATTTATCCTTGACCGTCTCCCCCGACAGGTTCGTATTGGTTCCAGCGAAGACAGAACTTGAAGAAGAGGTGACGGCGGTCGTGTCAATGGCCAGCGACGGCATAATAGCCTTCGACGCGGCAACGCTACCGCTATAGGCCGTGAAATTTGTCACGAATTCGGACACCGCGCCTGTCCCAAGCAGTTTAGTGAGGGAGGCCAGTGTTAGTTCGCTGAGCTTGAACGTCGAAGCTGCCTCCAGCACCGACATGTTCGCCTTAGTGATGTCCGCCTTCTGATCGAAGAAACTGCTGAGGGCTGTGCGTACCGCGAGGTTGGCCGTATCAAAAGGCGGTTGCGCGACCAGGGCAAACACTGTTGGAGCAGCTATCTTCTCGGATACGCTCGCCGTCACTGCAGCCACGACTGCCGGGCTCTGCGCGCTGAGCTGGCTCGTCGTCGAAGCCGTCGCATTGGCTAAAGCCGCTGAATTTGTCCCTAAAGCGGCCGATGCCCCTACACTTCCTGAGGCACGCCCACTGCCCACCTCCACCGCGCTGACCGCGAGGAAGGCGGTAATGGGCGCAGCGCTAGTTCCTCCCACAGCGACCGTGGCGGTGCTCGCAGCAGCAAGTGTGCTCGGCGCAGCCGATCCTGTGCTCGCTGATCCTGCGCTCAGGGCCGGTGTCGACGCGGCCGCCGGTCCGTCCGCTAGCATCGGTGCGGCGGTAGATGCCTTCTCCACCGCGACCGGCACCGCGTGTGCAGCGATGCGGCTGACCAGGATTGCCGGTATCGGCGGGGCGCTCTCGGCAGCCCGCATCGCGGCGATCTCCTGACCGCCCGCGGCTCCGAGCTCAAGGACATTGAGGTGGAGCAGATTGGTGCTGCCGACAAAAGCCGGTGCGGAAGCTCGACCGGTCAAAGCTGCCCAGACCTGGACGGGCTCGCTCGATGTAGCCGCAGACAACACGACGCTCGTGTCCTGAGCTGCCTCGTTCCTAACCTGTGAGGTTCGTCCGTCCGCCGCGGCCTGGCTCGCCTCGGCAACGGGTGCGGTGATGGCCGGACCGCGCGTGCTCACCGCTGCGGTCTCGCTTAGGATGTGGCTGGTGTTATCGACCACTTCACTGGCCGTCAGGCTCATGCTGATCAGGGTGATCGCCGAAAGGACAAGCGATTGGCGCGCGTGGCGTCCCTCATCCTCGCCCGCAAGACGGCCGAGTTCGTCCTTCGCAGTCTGGGGGTGCGGATCCGAATGTGCGGTCGTGGTGAGCCTGTCGTACGCGCCCCCTTCGGTGCCGGGCTGGTGCATCGGCTCCGGCGGTCCGTCGGTCGCGAGTTCGCCCGCCATCGCGTCCCCGCCCGCGAGCTGGAAGGCGACCGTCGCGACGAGCGCGGCTAGCAGCGCGGCCGGATGCAGCACGAGATTGCCGGTCTTGCCCTGGGTGGTCTGGCGCGGGACCGGTACGAGGGTCGGGTGCTCGGCCGCAACCGCGTTGAGCAAAACACGAAAATCAGGTCCCTGCAGCGGGCGCTCGAATGCCTCGGAAGCGACGACGTAAAGGTCGTCGATCCGCGCGAAGTGCATGATCACGTCGCCATCGAAGCGACAAAAGACGAACCAGGGGTCGCCTTCGTCACTCAGGCCTCGATCACTCGTTATACGCAGGCCTGCCTGCGTGAGAGCGGCCTCCACGCGGTAGAACTCGGCAATCTCCTGTTGGGACCAGTCGCCTCGGGCGATCGGAGCCGGACGGAAGAACGAGAGAATGGCGCCCATCTAGTCTGAACCCTGCCCACAACCCGCGCGATGCGAGCCTTGCCCAGCTCTGAGGCCAAGCCTGATCATAGACCCGTTCAGTTCAATGCTCATTGAACGAGTGGCCGAGCGCCTCGAAGAAAGGCGATACGACATAGCTTAGCGCAGTGCGCTCGCCCGTGGTGACGATGACCTCGGCCGGCATCCCAGCCACCAGCCGACCTTGCATCATCTCGGGGATCTGCAGCTTGCTGATCTGAACGATGCCGAGAAAATAGGGCTGGCGCGTGGTCTCATCGATGAGGCGGTCGCGCGAAACGGTTTCGAGATTACCCAGGATCGTCGGGATGCGTCGCGAGTGGAAGCTCGGGAACTTAATTTCGGCCGGCATCCCGGCATGAACCGTCTCGAGGTCATTGGGCGCGAACTGCACATGTACGACGAGCTTGTCGTCGTCGGGCACAATCTCCATCAGGGGTTCAGCTGATCGCACAACCTGGCCGATCGTGTAAACCTTGAGGTTTTGCACCACTCCCGAGCGGGGCGCACGCACCTCGAGGCGTCGTAGGACGTCTTGAGCAACCGCAAATTTCTCACGCAGCTCCGCACTTTTCTGACGTGCTTCCAAGAGCTGACCGGCGATGTCTTCCTGCAGTTTTTGGCGCAGTTGCGTGATCTGCAAGCCCGTCTCGTTGATACCGTTCTCGGCTTTGGCCATGTCGGCGACCGAGCGGCCGATGATGCCTTCAAGGCGCGTACGCTCCCGCTCCATCGAGAGCAGCCGATTCATTGGGATCAGGTTTTTCTCGCGCAGCTGGCGCAGACCAACGAGCTCCTGATTGATGAAGCCAACCTGCTGCTCAGTGGCTGCCTTTTCGACGGTAACCCCTGAAATTTCGTTCTTCAGCTGGCGCACCCGAGACTCGAGAAGTTCAATCTGACCGACGAGTGAGCCGCGTCGCTCTTTGAGCTGGGCCGTCTGGTCCGCAATCACCCGCGCAACGGCGGGCTCGGTACGACGCGCCAGGATCTCTGGCGGAAGCTCAAGATTATTTTGACCGTCCCGCTCGGCCAGGAGGCGCGCCTCCTGGACTAGGGTGGCGTCGAGCTGGGAGCGGAAGAGGTCGACGCTGGCATTCGCCTGAATGGGGTCGAGCCGGAGAACCAGATCGCCCTCGTGCACGGTCTGGCCTTCCTTAACCAGGACTTCGCGCACCATGCCCCCCTCGAAATGCTGCACGACCTTGCGGCTATTCTCCACCGCGATCGTGCCGGGGCTAACCACCGCCCGGTCGAGCCGGGCAACTGCCGCCCAGGCGCCCATTACGCCGAAGGTCGAGAAAATCAGCGCGTATCCAGCGACCGCGTGGTGCTTCCAGGTCGTCAGGCGGGGCGGTTTGGCCGGGCGCAGATTAGCCCCCGTGGAATCGCCTTCGGCCACGACAGGGCTGGTGCGAGTCAGACCCTGTTGGACCTTAGCTGTGGTGCTCGTGAGACGCGCGCGCAGCGCTGGAAGTTTGATGCTCATCGCTGTCTCGAAATTCCTGTCGCCGGATGCCTTGTCGTCAGCCCGCAGCCTACCCGGCCGCGCGCTGGTCTTGCATACCAAGACGTCCGCTCACGGGTGCGGTACCGGGAGATGGAACGGAGCGTGGACCCGCCACCTGGCCGAGGATCTGATCGCGCGGCCCGTAGGCCTGTACGGTACCGGCATTCATCACCAGCACCGTGTCGACCGCGGTCAAGATGTTGACCTTATGTGTCACGATCAGGATCGTGGTGCCCATCTGCTTCAACTCTTGAACGGCCCGCATCAAGGCTTCCTCGCCCGCCGCGTCGAGGCTGGCATTCGGCTCGTCAAGAACGATGAAGCTCGGGTTGCCGTACATGGCGCGGGCGAGCGCGATGCGCTGGCGCTGACCGCCCGAGAGCGCGTGGCCGCCGCCACCGATCTGGGTGTTGTAGCCGTCGGCTAGACTTTGGATCAGTTCGTGGCAGCCTGCCTTCTTGGCGACCGCAATCACTGCTTCCTCGTCGATCGTGTCGAAGCGAGCGATGTTCTGAGCGACCGTGCCGGCGAACAACTCGACATCCTGGGGCAGGTAACCGATGTGGCGGCCGAGTGCCTGCGGATCCCAATGCGTAATCTCCGAGCCATCGATGCGCAAAGCCCCGCGCGCGATCGGCCAAACGCCTGTGACGGCGCGCGCCAGGCTCGACTTGCCAGCAGCTGACGGGCCAACAACACCCACCACCGTACCAGGCGCGAGCTTGAAGCTGACACCCTGAAGGATCGCCTGCGTCTTACCAGGGGCGCCAACGAAAAGGTTCTCGGCCTCGATCTGGCCATTAGGCCGGGGCAGGTTCATGCGCTCGGGCTCAGGTCCAACGAGCTCGATGAGCCTCTGCAGGCGCCCGTAGCTCGCCCGGACCGCATTGAACCCTTTCCAGTTCGCGATGAGCAGCTCGACCGGGGCCAGAGCCCGCCCAATGATAATAGAGGCCGCGATCATCGAACCGGGCGAGATCTCGCGATGGATCGCAAGATAAGCGCCGACGCCCAGAATTAGCGTCTGCAGGAACATGCGGACGAACTTCGTCCCCGCAACGATTAAGCCGGCTCGGTCGCTCGCCAGCGCTTGGAACGCCAGCACTTCATCGTGGCGCTGGCTCCAGAGGCCGCGCAGCGCCCCCAGCATGCCCATCGCCTGCAGCACCTCGGTGTTGCGCAGCGTCGCCTGCGCGTACTGGCCGGCGGCGTTACCGGCCTGACTTGCGGCAGCAAGTTCGCGCTTGGTCGCGACCTCATTAAGAAGGGTCAGGCCAAAGATGATGATCCCGCCGACGATCGCCATCCAGCCGAACCAGGGGTGCAGGACAAAGCAGGCGAGCAGGAAGACCGGCGTCCAGGGTGCATCGCAGAAGGCGAGAAGCCCGCTGCCCGTGAGAAACTCGCGCACCGTGTCGACGTCGCGCAATGCGATGCCATGTCCGCCTTCAGGGTTCCGCAAATTCCCTCGATGGACCGCCGAGAAGATCGGGCTGGCGATCTTCTCGTCAAATAGCATTCCGGCCCGCACGAGAATGCGCGAGCGCAGCATCTCGAGAAGCGCGTAGACCACGAGCGCAAAGGCCGCGATCAGAGTGATACCTACGAGCGTCGTGACGTTGCGGCTCGACAGCACCCGATCATAGACCTGGAGCATGTAGAGGGGGCTGACAAACATCAGGAGGTTGATAAAGAAGCTGAACACGATCGCTGTCACGAAGACAGGGCGCGTCGCCTTGATCCCCTCCTTCAGGACCGAAGACGTACTGCTCGCACCCCTCATGTTCATACCCAATGACCTTGTTCTTTAGCGGTCTGCCTCGGGTCTACGTACCCGCAGGCGCTGCTATCTATCACGATCATTCCAGCGATGCATTCCGCAAGAATGAGGATATTCAAACTTGAAACGGTGGCTGCCGATTCGATCACATAAATTTGTAGTGCAGATAGACAAGTGCGATTCCGGTAAGATAAGTCTGCTTACGGCAGAGCTGTTTCCGCGCCGGAGCCCGGGAGCATAATTGGGCAATCGACTGTTCGATACAGATTTTGGAAGCGGGTGGTTCCCTGCCTAAGGGGTATGTTCGAATTAAGGACGTCTGTTGCGGAGAAGGCACGCGCGCCAGCTAGACGAGCGCTCGAAATCAGCCGCGGTCAATCTGCCAGCCAGAGCGGCCCTCAACGAGGCCCGACTCCCAGAAATGGACGAGGGGGTTCACGCCGGCGGCATCCACGTCTGGATTGTGGGCGAGATACCCTTGAGTGCTGAAGGACTCGCAGGGGTCGCGGCCTTCACGCCATCCATGCTCCAAATAATGACGCATCGGATCGATACCCAGGGCAGCGACGTCAGGATACTTCCAGAGATAAAATGCCTCGTTGAAGCCGCCGATTTTGGCCAGCTTGGCACGGCGGCGGGCAGATCTCTTGCGGAATGGAAACATGCCGCCTCTCCTGACAAAGGCCAATCCCTCGCAACTGTTCGCAACGGGGATGGACGAGGCAATGAGCCGGTGCGATTTTGCCCGTCCGTAGCCGTCAGGCCAGAGCGCAGTGGTTCCATACCGCGGTGACAGGCGCAAGGCCAGCAACGCGGTGCAAGCCTGTCGGGATGAGCGAACCGATCGGCTGGACAGAACTGAGCGGAGAGCGTATTGCCTTTGCTGTTCAAAGGCGCGACCGAATGGGTTGCGGCGCTCTGGCAGCCCAACCTTCCCGGACGAGTGCGTAATGTATGCCCAACAAACCAAGTTAGCCTCCGAAGAGGTGCAGGAACTCCGCCGTGAGGGGGGACGCTACGTCCGTGAACTGCGTGAGGCTGCCGGCCTGTCTCAGCGCCAGCTCGCGGCCCTGATCGGCCTGGACTTCTATACCTTTATCTCGCAGATCGAGACGGGCCGTGGGCGTATCCCCCCGGACAGTTACCGGATCTGGGCGGAGGCTTTACAAGTTGACGTCAAAGACTTGGTTATCAATCTGATGAAATTTTATGATCCTGTTACTTACAGCATTTTAGGTGCCGATCTCACTGATCTTAGGTGCCGTCCGCACGCTCTATAACAATTTTAATGCACGGCATACTTTGGTTCGCTGAATAGCGATCATGCAAGGCGCATGTGCCGTGAAACATCTTGAAATTTCTGCCTATATTATTAGATTCCCTGGTATCTACATATACTGAGCCGAGATGGGCGCCTTTCGAGTGCCACTCAAGAACTATGAATCTAGGATGGTGCATGAGGTCTGGAGCTTTGAGGTTTCTCAATTGAGCTCCTGCGCTACTGTGACCTCATGTTACACACGATCACGGCATCCTGCGAGAGAGGCTTTAACCCCCTCGCAGGACATCACCGTCGAAGCAACAGGCGATCGGACACCTCGAAGAACCGCGTAATTGCGGGGTCTGGCCGTTGGTTTGACGCGGCCGGTAGCTTTTGACGTGATCGGACTGGCGATCTGGCAGTCTGGTGGTGGTCATGAACGGGCTCGGGGGCCCATCCCGAGGTTGCCTC
>NZ_JAKSYF010000142.1:0-337 GCF_022829745.1 Methylobacterium sp. E-016 | reverse complement strand
ATCGCTGCTAGTACTCGTTCAGCGTGTCCTTGCCCTCACAGGACGGGGTCCAGGACACAGGCAAGGCTTTCCCGTGTCCGGAAACGCGTTCCGTCTGTACTCCCGAGGGAGGTCGTGGCTTGTGAGGACCATTCGGTCGCGGGCCCCACAGCCCCAGGATTTCTACGGCCTCACCCTTGCCGGGGTCGGGCCGTTGGCTTTTCAGGGTCTATCTCGCGGCGATCATCTCCTGATGCCGGCTCGCGACTCGCCACAGGGCGTGCAGAGGCCGGACACGGCATGTCGGCCGGCAGGCACGGCCAAGTCAACGTTGTAGGGTGGATCGCTGCCGACTCCG
>NZ_JAKSYF010000140.1:0-101246 GCF_022829745.1 Methylobacterium sp. E-016 | reverse complement strand
CCATGCCCGTCAACGTCCTGATGCCCGCCCTCTCGCCGACCATGGAGAAGGGCAACCTCGCCAAGTGGCTCAAGAAGGAGGGCGACGCGATCAAGTCCGGCGACGTGCTCGCCGAGATCGAGACCGACAAGGCGACCATGGAGGTCGAGGCGATCGACGAGGGCGTGCTCGCCCGGATCGTCGTGCCCGAGGGCACCGCCGACGTGCCGGTCAACGACCTGATCGCGGTGATCGCCGTGGACGGCGAGGATCCGGCCGGGGTCCAGGCGGGCGGCGCGGCGCCGGCGCCGGCCCAGGCGCCGAAGGCCGACGCGTCGTCGGCGAACGAGAACACCACGCCCGGCGGCGGCCACATGTCCTACGAGCGGGTCAACGAGGCCCCCGACGGGGCGCGGCCCGCTTCCGAGCCCAGTAGCGCCAAGTCCGAGGGCGCCGCCCATCCGCCGAGCGGGGCGGGCGAGCGCGTCTTCGCCTCGCCGCTGGCCCGCCGCATCGCGAAGCAGGAGGGCATCGACCTCTCGGCCGTGCAGGGGTCGGGCCCGCGCGGCCGGGTGATCGAGCGCGACGTCCGCGCCGCCAAGGAGGCCGGCACCGGCAAGGCCGCGCCCGCCCCCAAGGCGGCCCCGAAGGCGCCCGAGGCGGCACCGCCGGCGCAAGCCGCCGCGCCCGCCCCCGCGGCCAGGGCCGCCGGCCTCACCACCGATCAGGTCCGCGGCTTCTACGCCAAGGACAGCTACGAGGAGGTGCCGCTCGACGGCATGCGCAAGACCATCGCCAAGCGCCTCACCGAGGCGATGCAGGTTGCGCCGCACTTCTACCTGACCGTGGATTGCGAGATCGACGCGCTGATGGCGCTTCGCGAGCAGCTCAACCGGAGCGCCGGCAAGGACAAGGACGGCAAGCCGCTGTTCAAGCTCTCGGTCAACGACTTCGTCATCAAGGCGATGGGCCTCGCCCTGACCCGGGTGCCGATGGCCAACGCCGTCTGGGCCGAGGACCGGGTGCTGCGCTTCAGGAACGCCGAGGTCGGCGTCGCCGTGGCGATCGACGGCGGCCTGTTCACCCCGGTCATCCGCCGGGCCGACGAGAAGACGCTGTCCACCATCTCCAACGAGATGAAGGACTTCGCGGCCCGTGCGCGCGCCAAGAAGCTGAAGCCGGAGGAGTACCAGGGCGGCGTCACCTCGGTGTCGAACCTCGGCATGTTCGGGATCAAGCACTTCACCGCGGTGATCAACCCGCCGCAATCCTCGATCCTGGCGGTCGGCGCCGGCGAGAAGCGGGTCGTGGTCAAGGACGGCGCGCCCGCCGTCGCCCAGGTGATGACCGCGACCCTCTCCTGCGACCACCGCGTGCTCGACGGCGCGCTCGGCGCCGAGCTGATCGCGGCCTTCAAGGGCCTGATCGAGAGCCCGATGGCGATGCTGGTCTGACGACGGGCCGGTCGCGCGGCGCGGCGAGACCGCGTCGTGCCGAGCCGAGCCGCCGGCCGCTTTCGCGATAAGTGCCGGAGCGGTCGGCGCGCAACACCTTCTGAATACATTATCTCTCGGCGTTGAGCCGGATTCGCCGCTCTGCTAGCACCGCCTCCAACGGCCCGCGGATCAACCCGGGCCATCGGAGGAATGCGCCCGTGGAACCCGTCCAAACCTGGAACCAGGTCTACGATCCGTTCGGCAACCCGTGGCTGTCGACGCTGGCCGCCTCCGTGCCGGTGATCGCGCTGCTCGCCATGATCGCCAGCGGCCGGGTCAAGGCCCACATCGCGGCCGTGCTCGCCCTGGTGCTGGCCTTCGCCCTCGCCGTCGGCGCCTTCGGCATGCCGCTCGGCCTCGCGACCCGCGCCTCGCTGCTCGGGATGGTGACCGGGTTCTTCCCGATCGGCTGGATCATCCTCAACGTCATCTTCCTCTACCGGCTGACGGTGGAGAAGGGGTGGTTCGCCATCCTCCAGCAATCGGTGGCCGGCATCACCACCGACCGGCGGCTGCAGCTGCTGCTCGTCGCCTTCGCCTTCGGCGCGTTCTTCGAGGGCGCGGGCGGGTTCGGCACGCCGGTGGCGGTCACCGGCGCGATCCTGATCGGGCTCGGCTTCTCGCCGCTGGCGGCCTCCGGCCTGTCGCTCATCGCCAACACCGCGCCGGTGGCCTTCGGCGCGCTCGGCGCGCCGATCCAGGGCCTCGCCTCGGTGACGGGCTACGACCCCTACGTGCTCGGCGCGATGATCGGCCGGCAGCTGCCGGTGTTCTCGCTGATCGTGCCGTTCTGGCTGATCTGGGTGTTCGCGGGCTTCCGCGGCATGGTCCAGGTCTGGCCGGCGATCCTGATCTGCGGCGGCGCCTTCGCCGCGGCCCAGTTCGGCATCTCGAACTACGTCAACCCGTGGATCGTCGACATCGGCGCCTCGATCGCGGCGATGGGCGCCCTGGTGCTGTTCCTGAAGGTCTGGAAGCCGGCCACGATCTGGACCTCGCCGGCGCTGCGCGGCAACGACCCGTCGATCGGCTACGGCGCGCCGCGGCCGGTGGCGCTCGGCGCGGGGGTTCCCTCCGACCTGCCCCGCGCCCCGGCCGCCACCGGCCGCACCGCCACCTCCTCCGAGATCGCGCTGGCCTGGCTGCCGTGGATCATCCTGTCGGTGATCGTGGCGATCTGGGGCACCGGCTGGTTCAAGGCCATCGTCAACCCGATCTTCACTTGGAAATACGAGGTGCCGGGCCTGCACAACGTGATCATGAAGGTGCCGCCGGTGGTGGCCAAGGCCCATCCCGAGGGCGCCGTCTTCCTGTTCACCTACATGTCCTACACCGGCACCGGCGTGCTGATCGCGGCACTGATCTCGGGCCTGATCATGCGGTTCTCGCCCGTCCGCCTCGTCACCGCCTACGTCGAGACGATCTGGGTGCTGCGCTACTCGCTGATCACCATCGCGGCGATGCTCGCGCTCGGCGTGCTCACCCGCTACGCCGGCGTCGACGCGACGCTGGGCCTGGCGTTCGCCGGAACCGGCATCCTTTACCCGTTCTTCGGCACGCTGCTCGGCTGGCTCGGCGTCGCGCTGACCGGCTCCGACACGGCCTCCAACGTGCTCTTCGGCGGCCTGCAGAAGATCACCTCGGAGCAGCTCGGCCTGTCGGGCGTGCTGATGGCCTCGGCCAACTCGTCGGGCGGCGTGATGGGCAAGATGATCGACGCCCAGTCGATCGTCGTCGCCTCCACCGCCACCGGCTATTTCGGCCAGGAGGGCAAGATCCTGCGCTTCGTGTTCTGGCACTCGATCGCGCTCGCCTGCCTGGTGGGCGGGCTGGTGATGCTCCAGGCCTACGTGCATCCCTTCACCGCGATGGTGATCCACGTTCCGTAGCCTCGCGCCCGAGATCGCCGGCGACACCAAAAAAGCCCGCCCCCTGCGGAGGGGGCGGGCTTTTCCTTTGGCGCAGTCTGGCGACGGGGGAGGGCGGCCTCAGGCCGCCCGCACGCCGGCCAGGAAGTGGTCGACCGCGCCGCGCAGGTCGCCGGCCTGGCTCGACAGCGCGCTCGCCGCGGCGAGCACCTGGGCCGAGCCGGAGCTCGCCGTCCCGGCCGCCTCGCTGACGCCCCCGATATGCTCCGACACCGCGCGGGTGCCCTGCGAGGTCTGGGCGGTGGTGCGGGCGATCTCGCCGGTCGCGGCCCCCTGCTCCTCGACCGCGGCGGCGATGTCGCCGCCGATCTGGGCCAAGCGCCGGATCACGTCGGTGATCCCGCTGATCGCCTGGACCGAGGCGTCGGTGGAGGCGCTGATCTCGACGACCTTGGCCGTGATCTCCTCGGTCGCCCGCGCGGTCTGGCCGGCCAGCGACTTCACCTCCTGCGCCACCACCGCGAAGCCGCGTCCCGCCTCGCCCGCGCGGGCTGCCTCGATGGTGGCGTTGAGGGCGAGCAGGTTGGTCTGGTCGGCGATCTGCGAGATCAGCCCGACGATCTGGGCGATGCTGCCGGCCGCCGTGGCGAGCCGCCGGACCTCGCCGGCCATGCCCTCGGCGTCTCGCTCGGCCGCCGCCGCGAGGTCGGCCGAGGCCGTGACCTGGGTGCCGATCTCGGCGACCGAGGCCGAGAGCTCCTCGGTCGCCGCCGCCACCGTGTCGGCCGAGAGCGCCGCCTCGTGCGACGCGCGGGCGACCTGAAGGCTCAGCGACGAGGCGTCCCCAGCCGCCCGCGTCATGCCGTGGGCCGCCGCCTCGAGCTGGATCGCCGCCGCCGAGACCGCCTCGACGATGCCGCCGACCCGGTCCTCGAACCCGTCGGCGAGCTCGAGCGCCGCCGCGCGCCGGGCCAGCTCGGCGTCGGCCGACATCCGCTCCTGCGCCGCGCGGCTGCGGCGGCGCTCGGCGACGTTGTCGCGGAACTCGATCGCCGCGGCGGCGATGGCGCGGACCTCGATCGGGCCGCCCTGGGGAATCGCCACGTCGTCGTCGCCGCGGCCGATGGCGGTGAGCGCCCGCGACATCCGGATCAGCGGCCGGGCCACCGCGGTGCCGAGGCCGAAGGCGAGGGCGCCCGACAGCAGGAAGATCGCGAGCGCCGCCCCCGACCAGATCACGAGCGCCCGTTCGGCCGTCGCGCGAACGCCGCCGGCCTCCGCGGCGAGGTCGGCGGTGAGGTGGTCCTCGACCGCCTTGAGGCCGTCGATGCGCTGGGTCGCGAGTCGAAACCAGAGCGGGGCGTCGCGGAAGGCCAGGGCTTCGCCGGGCATGGTCTCGAGGGCGACCTTGCGCAGGCGCGCCACCTCCCGCGCCGGGGCGGTGGCCTCCGCGGCATCGAGCAGGGCTCCTTGCGCCGGCTCCGCCCGGGACCGGAACAGGCCCTCGTAGGTGGCCTGGTCGGCTTGGAGGGTGGCGAGGCGGCGAATCCCGGCGAGGTCGAGGCTGCCGGTGGCGAAGGCGGCGGAGGCGGCGGCACGCTCCTGGCCGGCATATTCCTTCATCGTCAGGAAGGCGGCGTAGGAGGCGGCGTGGTTGGCGATCCCGACGGGGCCGATCACGCCCGACAGGGCGCGGACCAGCCCGAGGCCTTCGCCGATCAGACCGGTATAGACGGCGGCCGCCTGGGGCGCCGTCGGCTTCAGCGCGTCGACGGCGTTGCGCTGCGCGTCCAGGCCGTCGAGCGCCTGCGCGAAGGCGTTGGCCTTGCGGGTGAAGGCGGGGCCGTAGGCCGCCGCGCCGGCCGTGACGGCGGCGGCGAGGCCCTGGCGCGCGGCGTCGGTGCGGGCGCGCTGCGCGACCAGCTCCGCCTTGAACTGCGACCCCTTCGAGGCGAGGAACAGGCTGGAGGCGCCGCGCTCGCGCTGGCCCTCGTGCGCGAAGGCGCTGATCCGCGAGGCGAGGCCGACAAGGTCCTCGACCTGGACCATCTCGGCGCGCTGCGCCATCCGGTCGGAGATCGCGACACCGGCCACCGCGGCGAAGGCGAGGCAGGGCGCCAGCGCCACCGCCACGATGCGTCCCCGCAAGGACATCGGAACACCGGTCTTCATTCGCCCACGCATCCCAAGTCTTCGCACCGCGTCGATACGGACGACTGCGCTACAACCGGTAAAGACGCCGTTGCCATCACAGGTCGATGCGCTGTTCGATCGTCGCGGGCGCGATCTTCAACGGCGGGAGCCCGTCGGCAGCGTATTCGCGGACCCGGACACCAGGACATCGGCGGGCGATGCGGACGCGTCGTCGGGGCGACCCCCGGGCACGACTTCCGGACCTGCGCGAAGATCCGCGATCCCGCCGACGGATCGGGACGCGGCGGCATGCATTCCGGACGCCCGATCAAGACGCCGCGCCCGGCGCCGCCCTATCACGAGGCGCCGAGAGCGCGCGCGGCGGGTCGGCCGCGACGACGCCGGGCGTACCCTTGGGAGGCCATCATGATCCGTACCATCCTCGCCGCGAGCCTGCTGATCGCCGGCCTCGCCGCCGCCCGGGCCCAGACCGGCGACATGTCCTGCGCCGACTATCTCAAGGCCGACGCGCAGGCGCAGGCCTCGATGAGCGCCGCCGACAAGGCGATGATCGCCGCCGACCCGCAGGCGGCCGCGATGGACGCGAAGATGCGCGCCTACTGCAAGGCCAACCCGAAGGCCTCCTCGTCCGAGGCGGCGATGAAGGCGATGCAGTAATCCCGCCGGAGCCGCGCGCCCGGCACGGGCGCGCGGTGATCCTGGTCGTCGGCCGCCCCCCGAACGGGGCCGGCGCAGCGAAAAGATGCGGGCGGCCGCAGGGCCGGACGCGTCGCGGAACAAGGGCCGAGTTGCCCACGTACGCGTTTCGTTCTAGCAGACACGCGAGCATGCCGGGCCTGCGTCCCGCCCGCCGCACCTTGCCGAAGGCTTCGGACGGACGACATGACCCGGCGCGGCGGTCGCTTTCGCGATCGCCGGATCCCGCCCGTGTCGACGCCTCGAAAGACCGCCCCCGCCATGGCCAAAGCCGTCGCCGCCAAGACGCCTGCTGGCAACAAGACGCCTGCTGCCGATAAGACGCCTGCTGCCAAGACGCCCGCCGCGAAAGCGCCGCCCGCCAGGAAGCCCGCGAAGGCGAGCCCGGCCGCGCGGGCGGTCGAGGCCGAGGCCGGTGTCGACGCGAAGCTCGAGCGCCTGTTCGACCGGGAGACGCCGGCGGAGCGCGACCGGCGGGTGATCTCGGTGCGCGGCGCCCGCGAGCACAACCTGAAGAACGTCGACCTGACGATCCCGCGCGACAAGCTCGTGGTGTTCACCGGGCTCTCGGGCTCCGGCAAGTCGTCGCTCGCCTTCGACACGATCTACGCCGAGGGCCAGCGCCGCTACGTCGAGTCGCTCTCGGCCTATGCGCGCCAGTTCCTGGAGATGATGTCCAAGCCCGACGTCGACCAGATCGACGGGCTCTCGCCGGCGATCTCGATCGAGCAGAAGACCACCTCGAAGAACCCGCGCTCCACGGTGGGGACCGTCACTGAGATCTACGACTACATGCGCCTGCTCTGGGCCCGCGTCGGCATCCCGTACTCGCCGGCCACCGGCCTGCCGATCGAGAGCCAGACCGTGCAGCAGATGGTCGACCGCGTCCTGGCGCTGCCCGAGAAGAGCCGGCTCTACCTGCTCGCGCCCGTGGTCCGCGGCCGCAAGGGCGAGTACCGCAAGGAGATCGCCGAGTTCCAGAAGAAGGGCTTCCAGCGCCTGCGGATCGACGGCGAGTACTACCCGATCGACGACGTGCCGAAGCTCGACAAGAAGCTCAAGCACGACATCGACGTGGTGGTGGACCGGATCGTGGTGCGGGCTGACATCGCGAGCCGGCTCGCCGATTCCTTCGAGACGGCGCTCGAGCTCGCCGACGGCATCGCCGACATCGAGTTCGCCGACGTGCCGGAGGGCGAGACCCGGGAGAAGATCACCCTCTCGTCGCGCTTCGCCTGCCCGGTCTCGGGGTTCACCATCGCGGAGATCGAGCCCAGGCTGTTCTCGTTCAACAACCCGTTCGGCGCCTGCCCGACCTGCGGCGGCATTGGCCACGAGATGCGGATCGACGCCGAGCTGGTGATCTCCGACGAGGCCCTGAGCCTCAAGCGCGGCGCCATCGGCCCGTGGGCGAAGTCGACCTCGCCCTATTACGGGCAGACGCTCGACGCGCTCGCCCGGCATTACAGCTTCAAGACCGACCTGGCCTGGTCGCGGCTTCCCGAGGCGGCGCGCGCGATCATCCTCTACGGCTCCGGCAAGCAGTCGATCCGCTTCGACTACGATGACGGCATGCGCAAGTACGCCGTCAACAAGCCGTTCGAGGGCGTGATCCCCAACCTCGAGCGCCGCTACAAGGAGACCGAGAGCGACGCCGCGCGCGACGAGATCTCGCGCTTCATGAGCGAGACCCCGTGCGCCGCCTGCGGCGGCAAGCGGCTGAAGATCGAGGCGCTCGCCGTCAAGGTCGCGATGGAGGATATCGGCGCGGTCACCGCGCTCTCGGTCAGCGAGGCGCACCGCTGGTTCTCGGCGCTGCCGAAGAAGCTGACGCAGAAGCAGAACGAGATCGCGGTGCGGATCCTGAAGGAGATCCGCGACCGGCTGTCGTTCCTGGTCGACGTCGGCCTCGAATACCTGACGCTGGCCCGCGGCTCGGGGACCTTGTCCGGCGGCGAGAGCCAGCGCATCCGCCTCGCCTCGCAGATCGGCTCGGGGCTCACCGGCGTGCTCTACGTGCTGGACGAGCCGTCGATCGGCCTGCACCAGCGCGACAACGAGCGCCTGCTCGGCACGCTGAAGCGCCTGCGCGACCTCGGAAACTCGGTGATCGTGGTCGAGCACGACGAGGACGCGATCCTCCAGGCCGACTACGTGGTCGACGTCGGGCCGGGCGCCGGCATCCACGGCGGCCGGATCATCGCGCAGGGCACGCCCGAGGAGGTGCTGGCCCATCCCGACTCGCTGACCGCCAAGTACCTGACCGGCGAGAAGTCGGTGCGGACCCCGACCGCGCGGCGGAAGGGGCGCAAGGGCAAGCTCGGGGTGTTCGGCGCCCGCGGCAACAACCTCAAGAACGTCGACATCGAGATCCCGCTCGGCACCTTCACCTGCGTCACCGGCGTCTCGGGTGGCGGCAAGTCCACGCTGATCATCGACACGCTCTACAAGGCGGTGGCCAAGCGCCTGAACGGCGCGCTGGAGCATCCGGCGCCCTTCGACCGGCTCGAAGGGCTGGAGCACCTCGACAAGGTCATCGACATCGACCAGTCGCCGATCGGGCGGACCCCGCGCTCGAACCCGGCGACCTATACCGGCGCCTTCACCCCGATCCGCGACTGGTTCGCCGGCCTGCCCGAGGCCAAGGCCCGCGGCTACCAGCCGGGACGGTTCTCGTTCAACGTCCGGGGCGGCCGCTGCGAGGCGTGCTCGGGCGACGGCGTCATCAAGATCGAGATGCACTTCCTGCCCGACGTCTACGTCACCTGCGACGTGTGCAAGGGCAAGCGCTACGACCGCGAGACGCTGGAGGTGAAGTACCGCGCCAAGTCCATCGCCGACGTGCTCGACATGACCGTCGAGGAGGCCGCCGACCTGTTCAAGGCGGTGCCGACGATCCGCGAGAAGATGGAGACGCTCAAGCGCGTCGGGCTCGACTACGTCAGCGTCGGGCAGCAGGCGACGACGCTGTCGGGCGGCGAGGCGCAGCGGGTCAAGCTCTCGAAGGAGCTGTCGAAGCGCTCGACCGGCCGCACCCTCTACATCCTCGACGAGCCGACCACCGGCCTGCACTTCCACGACGTCGCCAAGCTGATGGAGGTGCTCCACGAGCTCGTCGACCAGGGCAACACGGTGGTGGTGATCGAGCACAACCTCGAGGTCATCAAGACCGCCGACTGGGTGATCGACATGGGCCCGGAGGGCGGCGACGGCGGCGGCGTGGTCGTCGCCCAGGGGACGCCTGAGCAGATCGCCGCGTCGACGGCGAGCCATACCGGGCGCTTCCTGCGCGACGTGCTCGCCCGCCGCCCCGCGGCGAAGCCGGCCGCTTCGCGGGCGGCGGTGGCGCGGCCGGCCGCGGAGTAGGCGCGCCGCGCCCTTCCGCCTCCCGGCGATGGGGACATCCGCTCGGCAAGATCTGCCGAGCGGTCGCGCCGCGTCGGCGTCCGATTCGGCCTGTCTCGCGGCCGATCCGCCCGTCCGGGCACGGCCCGACCGTCCGATCGGGACTTTCGGAGCCCGCCGGCGCGGGCCGGGACGTCCCCCCGGGATGGCGATCGGTCCCGCCGGGCTTGCCGAATCCTCCCGCTACGCTTCCCCCGACAAGAGCCTGAAACGGATGCGCTATTCTGCCGAATCCGGCTTCTTCGAATGCAATTTCTGCGACCGTCGCTCGGCCGCCGCACCGCAGCAAGGTTGAGGCATTTGGGCAACGGTTCGGCTCTCGCTGTCCAGATACGAGGCATTCCACTGTCTTTCCCAAGCGCTCTGTAGAATAGTTATCAGCGTTGAGACACGGGCCGGCTTCGTAGGGGGCGCTTGGCACATCTCGCACGGGAGCCGCGCAGACGGCAGACCGGCAAGGTAGTGCAGAGGCGGCGGGACGAAGTTCGGAAATCCTTGGGAAGGAACGAGAAAATGATGAAGACCTGGCTTGCCGCAGGTGCGGTCGCCCTCACCGTCGGCATGAACACCAGCGTTCAGGCGACGCCGTCCACGCAGCCCGGCGAGCAGGTCGGCCTCGCCTACGGCCCGCTGCCGGAAGGCGTCTACGCGATCAACACGTTCAGCACCGGCCGCGGCGACGCGCGCAACAGCCCGGACGTCGGCGTCAACGTGCCGATCCTGGTCTGGTCGACCGGCTTCAAGGTCCTCGGCGCGAGCATCATGCCGGTGATCGCGGTCCCGTCGGTGTTCGTGGGCACGAACAACGCGGCCGGCGTCCCGAACCAGGACCAGAGCTACTTCTACAACCCCTTCATCGGCAACATCTTCGCCTGGGATCTCGGCAACAAGATCAGCACCGCCTACCTCGTCGGCGCCTACATCGGCGTCGGCGACCGCGGCTCGCTCTGCAACGGCACGCTGACCGCCGGCTGCACCCCGGTGCTGCCGCAGAACGCCTCCACCTCGATCCGCAACACCGGCGCGATCTCGTACACCGGCGACGGCTACAACCTGACCGCGGCCCTGACGCACATCTTCTACGTCGACGACGCGGCCCGCTTCGGCGGTCAGTTTGCCGCGCTGGGCCCGATCGTGAACGCCGACGGCCTCTACCTCGACCTGACGGCGACCAAGACCTTCGGCAAGTTCGAGATCGGCGCCGTGGCCTACGGCTTCACCGACCTTCCGATCAACCGGAACCGAGGCGCAGCCTTTGCGGCCTATCAGCGTCAGGGCACGTTCGCGGCCGGTGGCCTCGTCGGTTACGACTTCGGCGCGTTCAAGGCTCAGGTGTTCGTGACGCGTACGGTCGCCGATCGCGGCGTCGGCGCCTTCGCCGACGAGACCCGCGGCTGGTTCCGCATCATTGCGCCGCTCTACACGGCGCAGGCCGCCGCCGCCGCGCCGGTGCCCCTGATGCGCAAGTACTGAGGCCGGGAGACGCGGCGGGTCCGGCAGGATCCGCCGCCGACCGAGGTCGAAGCAGAAACCGCCCGGTCCGCGAGGACCGGGCGGTTTTTCTACGTTTCGGACGGCGCCGCGCCCGATGCGCGACCGGAATCGATCCCGCCCGAAACCTTTCCGTGCGAGGCTCCGTAAGGCCGCCCGTAGCCCCGCGCACCGGGGCCCTACGAACGGTCAGGATACCCCATGACGCAGCATCACGCCTCCCGCTTCGCCACCTTCGCCCTCGCGCTCGCCCTCGGCGCCGCGCCGGTCGCGGCCTTCGCCAAGAACCCGATGGTCGGCGGCGCGCCGATGTATGCCAACAAGACGATCGTCGAGAACGCGGTCAACTCCAAGGATCACACCACGCTCGTGGCCGCGGTGAAGGCCGCCGGCCTCGTCGACACCCTGTCGGGCCCGGGCCCGTTCACCGTGTTCGCCCCGACCAACGCCGCCTTCGCCCGCCTCCCGGCCGGCACGGTGGAGACGCTGGTGAAGCCCGAGAACAAGGCCACGCTCACCAAGATCCTGACCTACCACGTCGTCCCGGGCGTCTACACCGCCAAGGAGCTGATGGCCGAGGTCAAGAAGGGCGGCGGCGAGGCCCAGCTCAAGACCGTCGAGGGCGATCCCCTGGTGGTCACGTCCAAGGGCAAGAAGGTCTACGTGACCGATGCCAAGGGCAACACCGCCACCGTCACCATCGCCAACGTGATGCAGTCGAACGGCGTCATCCACGTCATCAACGGCGTGCTGCAGCCCTGATCGCGACCGCCGCGCTCCGGCCGAGGCGCCGGAGCGCTGCACGACGAGGAACACCCCGGGCCACGCGGTCCGGGGTGTTCCTCGTTCCGGCATCGGTCATCGGGGTCGGGTCACGCGGATGCCCGCCTCACTCGCGGATCAGCGTGCCGGAATAGACCACCGGCCCCGTCGGGGCGCCGTTCGGCGATCCGCCCGGCGGCTCCACCGTCACGGCGATGAGCCCGCTCGCCGCGGTCTCCGCCGGCAGGGCGATCCGGGTCGCCGAGGCGCCGACGAGGCCGATCGCCTTGGGGGACGCCCCGGAGCCGATGTACCAGAGCTCGAGGCTCTTGCCGGACGGGGTCTCGGCGCCCACCGGGCGCACCTCGGCGGTGCCTGTGGCCGTGTCGATCCGCAGCACGAGGGCGGGCAGCGCGCCGCCGCTCTGCACCACGGCGAGGTAGCGCGTGCCCGGCGCCGGCTCGTCCCGCCGGCCGCCGACCGCGACGAACAGCGCGAGCCCCGCCGCGAGCAGCCCCGTCCCCGCCGCCACGAGGCGCCAGCGCCGCACCTGCCTGACGAGGCGGATCGCGCGGTCGTCGTTGGCGGCCGTCGGCGCGGGGGCAGGGGGCGCGGAAGCCAGGGGCGCGGGGGCCGGGATCGCGTCCGCCCCCGTCAGCGCGCCGGCGATCCTGGGCCAGACATGGTCGGGCGGCATCTCGGCCGGAACGGCGAGGGCCAGCGGCCCGAGCCGCCGCTCCCACGCCGCCACCGCGCGCGCGGTGGCGGGATCGACGACGCGCTCCAGCTCGAACGCCGCGCGCTCGTCGGGCGAGAGCGAGCCGAGCACGTACTCAGCGGCGCGCAGGTCGCGCTCGGTCTCGGGCCCGGCGCTCACGCCTGCTCCTCCAGGCAGCCCTTGAGGGCGCCGAGCGAGCGGTGCAGCCAGGTCTTGATGGTGTTGACGGGCCGGTCGTAGTGCTGGGCCAGCTCCTCGCGCGACCAGCCCTCGCAATAGGCGAGCACGACGCAGGCGCGCTGCGCCTCGTCGAGGCGCGCGAGGCAGGCCGCGAGCGCGCCGCGTCCGACGATCGCCGCCTCGGTGTCGTGCGGGTCGATGAGACGTTCCACCCAGTCCTCGCCGTCCTCGCGCACCGGTCCCTGGACCTCGCCCTTGCGGCGGATCCCGTCGATGGCCCGGTTGCGCGCGATGGCGCAGAGCCAGGTCATCGGCCGCCCGGATTCCGGAGCGTAGGAGCCTGCCGCCTGCCAGACGCGGAGATAGACGTCCTGAAGCACATCCTCGGCCACGCTCCGATCCCGCTGGATACGCAGGATCACCCCGTAAAGTTTCGGTGATGTCAGGTCGTAGAGCGAGCGCAGGGCGCCCTTGTCGCCACCGGCGATCGCGCGCAGGATCCGCTGCAGGGTCGCGTCGTCGCCCAAGGATCGGTCGCCCAAGGATCGTCCCCCGTCCCATCGGCAGGTCCTCGCGCCGGACAGGCGAACGATCGGGACCGTTGCGGCAAGGGTTAGCGCATTCTGCGGTGATGAGAAGACGCGGCGCCCCGATTGCCACGGTTCTCCCTAGGGATGCATCGCGGGGGCGATGCGGGGCGACGATGGCTCGGGCCGACCTTTCCCGCGGACGTTGCGGCTCGCCGGCACGGCCTCGCGCCGCGCCGCCCTCTCGGGCCGCGCCGCCGCGTCGCCCTGCCGGGGTGTCGCGACCGGTCGGCGCGTCCTATCTCCCGCATGGGGGCACGCGGCTCGCGCCCCTCGGACCACCGACCCTCCGGCACCTTACCGGAGCGCAGACATCTCGAAGGACCGACGCGGCATGGCCTCGCAGGGTGATTGGAAGATCCCGGCTTCGACGCAGCCGAAGCCCGGCGATTACGGCTACGACCTCGACCGCGCCCTCACGGCGATGGTCCAGCTCTCCGCCCGCGTGCCGGCCGAGGCCTTCACCGCCGAGACGCTCGGCACCGAGCGGGCGGGCAACGGCGTGGTCATCGGCGAGGACGGCCTCGTGCTCACCATCGGATACCTCGTCACCGAGGCGGAGAGCGTGTGGCTCACCACCAACGACGGCCGCTCCGTGCCCGGCCACGTCATGGGGTTCGATGCCGCTACCGGCTTCGGCCTCGTCCAGGCGCTCGGGCCGCTGGGCGTGCCGGCGCTCAAGCTCGGCACCTCCGGCAGCCTGAAGATCGGCGACCGGGCGGTGGTGGCCGGCGCCGGCGGGCGCCAGCGCTGCGTCGCCGCGCAGATCGTCGCCCGGCAGGAATTCGCCGGCTACTGGGAATACGTCCTCGACGAGGCGCTGTTCACCGCGCCCTCGCATCCGAACTGGGGCGGGACCGCGCTGATCGGCCCGGAGGGCGACCTCCTCGGGATCGGCTCGCTCCAGCTCCAGCAGGGCGGCACGTCGGGCCCGCGGGCGATCAACATGGTGGTGCCGATCGACCTGCTGCCGCCGATCCTCGACGACCTGACCTCGCGCGGGCGCGCCAACCGTCCGGCCCGCCCCTGGCTCGGCCTCTACGCCACCGAGAGCGAGGATGGCGTCGTGGTGATGGGGCTCGCCGACAACGGCCCGGCCGAGGCGGCGGACCTGCGCGCGGGCGACGTGATCGAGGCGGTGGCGGGCGAGCCGGTGGCGGATCTCGCCGACTTCTTCCGCAGCGTCTGGGCGCTGGGCGAAGCGGGCGTGCGGGTGCCGCTGACGATCCGCCGCGACGGCCGCGCCCTGAAGCCGACCCTGGTCTCGGGCGACCGCGAGCGCTTCCTCATGAGCCCGCCCCTGCACTGACCGTCCCTGTACCGCCCCTCTGCACTGACCGCCCCGCCCGGGCCGAAGCCTGGCTGTACGCAGCACAACACGGCCGTCAGTGGAAATTCATCCGGTACGCCGTAGTTTTCTCGCTGCCCGGCCATTCCCTCCCTGGCCGGACATCGAAGGAGATCGCGTCATGACGCACGTGAAGACTTTTGGTGGGGCCGGCCTGGCGACGGCAGCCGGCCTGGCGGGAGCCCTGCTCCTCGCATCCGCCGCCCAGGCCATGCCGCTGGCGCCGCTGCCCGGCGGCGCCCTGATCGAGACCGTCGCCGGCGGCTGCGGCCCCGGCTTCCATCCCAATCCGTGGGGCGTGTGCCGGCCGAACTGGGGCCCGCGCCCGTACTGGCGGCGGCCGGTCTACGGCCCCTACGCCTACGGCCCGCCGCGCCCGTTCTACGGCCGCCCGGCCTATTACGGGCCGCGCCCGTTCTACTGAGACCGGGCCCGGCCGTCGGGCCGGGCCCCGCGCATGGACAGCGCCGCATCGCGCCTTTCGGCCGATGCGGCGCTGTCGTATTCACGATGCCGCACGCGGATCCACAGTGTTCGGCGATCGGATCGATGCGCGACCGTGCCGGCGCGCAGACGACGCAAGGTCATCGCTTGCACGTTGCCCAAGCCGATCGGACGCCGTTGGCCTCCTGAACTGCGAACGCGATCCGGCGCGCGCAAAGGCCTCGAAAACAGGCTTTCCAAAACCTTGCCAAATCGTTGTGCGCCGCATGCCGGGCTCGCATGGCTGGCTAACGAATGTCGGCCTGCCGCTGCGGCGCAGCAAGCTTATATGTGCATTGCACCAACAAGAGGCAGACGGTGCCCAAGCGGTCGTCACCGCCTGCCTGAACAAAGGTCAATGTCATGTCCGCCGCCCGTAGCGTCCTCAACCGTTTCCGCGCCTATCTCCGTTACCGTGAGACCATCACCGAGCTGTCGCGCCTGTCCGACCGCGACCTCGCCGACCTCGGCATCAACCGCTTCGAGATCCAGGGCATCGCCCGCGGCTGAACCGCCATCGCCCGCGGCTGAAGCTCCCGGACGTGCGCCGGCCCGTTGCCTCGGGCCGGCTCGTTCCGGTATCTGCAGGGGCATGTCCCAAGCAAGCGCGCCCATCCACATCGTCGGCGGCGGCCTCGCAGGCTCGGAAGCCGCTTGGCAGATCGCCGAAGCCGGCCACCACGCGGTGCTGCACGAGATGCGGCCGGTGCGCGGCACCGAGGCCCATCACGGCGAGGGCCTCGCCGAGCTCGTCTGCTCCAACTCCTTCCGCTCCGACGACCCGAACGGCAACGCCGTCGGCCTCCTGCACCAGGAGATGCGGACGCTCGGATCGCTGATCCTGCGGGCGGCCGACCGGCATCAGGTCCCGGCCGGCGGCGCGCTCGCGGTCGACCGCGAGGGGTTCTCCGCCGCCGTCACCGCCGCGCTCGAAGCGCACCCCAACGTCACCATCGTGCGGGAGGAGGTCGCCGGGCTGCCGCCGGAGAGCTGGGGGCCGTGCATCGTCGCCACCGGCCCGCTCACCGCCCCCGCCCTCGCCGAGGCGATCCGCACCATCACCGGCGCCGACGCGCTCGCCTTCTTCGACGCCATCGCCCCGATCGTCCACCGCGACTCGATCGACATGAGCAAGGCGTGGTTCCAGTCGCGCTACGACAAGGTCGGGCCCGGCGGCACGGGGGCCGACTACATCAACTGCCCGATGGACCGAACGCAGTACGACGCCTTCATCGCGGCGCTCGTCGGCGGCGAGAAGATCGGCTTCAAGGAGTGGGAGGCCTCGACGCCGTACTTCGACGGCTGCCTGCCGATCGAGGTGATGGCCGAGCGCGGCCCCGAGACCCTGCGCCACGGCCCGATGAAGCCCGTAGGCCTCACCAACCCGCACGATCCCCAGGTGAAGGCCTGCGCGATCGTGCAGCTGCGCCAGGACAACGCGCTCGGCACGCTCTACAACATGGTCGGCTTCCAGACGAAGCTGACCTATTCCGAGCAGGTCCGCGTCTTCCGCACCATCCCCGGCCTCGAGAACGCGGAGTTCGCCCGCCTCGGCGGCCTCCACCGCAACACCTACCTCGACAGCCCGCGCCTGCTCGACGCGACCCTGCGCCTGAAGGTGCGCCCGTCGCTGCGCTTCGCCGGCCAGATCACCGGCTGCGAAGGCTATGTCGAGAGCGCGGCGATCGGCCTGATGGCCGGGCGCTTCGCGGTGGCGGAGAGCCGGGGCGGGGCGCTCGAGCCCCTGCCGCAGACGACCGCGCTCGGCGCGCTGATCGCCCACATCACCGGCGGCCACATCCTCGACGACGCGCCCGAGGAGACGGCCAAGGAGCCGGGCAAGCCGCGCTCGTTCCAGCCGATGAACGTCAATTTCGGCCTGTTCCCGCCGCTCGCCGCGATGCCGCGCAACGAGACCGGCAAGCGCCTGCGCGGGCCGGAGAAGGCGATGCTCAAGCGCCAAGCCCTGACCGACCGGGCGCGCGCCGACCTGTCGGCCTGGATCGCCGGCACGACGCCCCAGGCCGCGGCGGCCGAGTAGCGCCCCCACGTTCAAGCGCGCGAAAAAGTCCCTCGATCGGCGACATCGCGACTTGAGCCCGCGCCCGTCCCGGCGAACAGTGGCGCGGACGGCGCAGGCCGGATCGCGGGACGAGGCGCAGCCGTGGCGGGACCTTACGAAAAATCCTCCGGGTCGACGGTCGGGGCGGTGCTCCGCGTCACCAGCGGCAACTTCTTGGAAATGTTCGACTTCTTCCTGTTCGGCTTCTACGCGACCCACATCGCGAAGGCGTTCTTCCCGTCCGGCGACGAGTTCGCCTCCCTGATGCTGACCTTCATGACGTTCGGTGCCGGCTTCCTGATGCGGCCGCTCGGCGCCGTGCTGCTCGGCGCCTACGTCGACCGGGTCGGGCGCCGCAAGGGGCTGATCACCACCCTGGCGATCATGGCCGCCGGCACGGTGCTGATCGCCTTCGTGCCGGCCTACGCCACCATCGGCCTGCTCGCCCCGGCCCTCGTCCTGATCGGCCGGCTGCTCCAGGGCTTCTCGGCGGGCGTCGAGCTCGGCGGCGTCTCGGTCTACCTGTCGGAGATGGCGACGCCCGGCCGCAAGGGCTTCTACGTGTCCTGGCAATCGGGGAGCCAGCAGGTGGCGATCATGGCCGCCGCCGCGATCGGCTACGGGCTGAGCCACGCGCTGGTGCCGGAGCAGATGTCGGAATGGGGCTGGCGGGTGCCGTTCCTCATCGGCTGCGCGCTGGTGCCGTTCCTATTCTACATCCGCAACTCGCTGGAGGAGACCAAGGCCTTCGCCGAGCGCAAGCACCGGCCGGAGGCGGCCGAGATCTTCCGGACGCTCGCGACGAACTGGCGGATCGTGCTGCTCGGCATGCTGATGGTCGCGATGACCACGATCGCGTTCTACACGATCACCGTCTACACGCCGACCTTCGGCAAGAGCGTCCTCAAGCTCACCGACACCGACAGCCTGCTCGTGACCTTCTGCGTCGCGGTCTCGAACCTGTTCTGGCTCCCGGTGATGGGGGCGCTGTCCGACCGGATCGGCCGCAAGCCGCTCCTGATCGCGTTCTCGGCGCTGACCCTGCTCACCGCCTACCCGGCGCTGACCTGGCTCGTGGGTCACATCAGCTTCGGGGCGATGCTCGCCGTGCTGCTGTGGTTCTCGTTCCTCTACGGCAGCTACAACGGCGCGATGGTGGTGGCGCTGACCGAGGTCGTTCCGGTCGAGGTCCGGACCGCCGGCTTCTCGCTCGCCTACTCGCTGGCGACCGCCCTGTTCGGCGGCATGACGCCGCTCGTCGCCACCTGGCTGATCGCGGCGACCGGCGACAAGGCCGCGCCCGGCCTGTGGATGTCGCTCGGCGGCGGCCTGGGACTGGTCGCGACGCTGGTGATTTATCGCGGGCGCGGGGCGATGCCAGCCGGGATGCCCGCGGCGGCCCGGTGAGCCGCGCGGCGATCCGCCGGTCGGAAGCTATTGCGGGGATGCCGTCCGGTACAGGACGGGCGTGGCCGGATGGTGCGGCGCGAGCCGGATCCAGGGAACCCGGTCCGGCTCGAAGCGGACGCGGGCCGCCCGGCGCCAGAGCGGCGGGGCATGATCGCCGACCAGGAGGATCTCCGTACCCGGATTGCGGATCGCGAGACGCGAGACCGCCGCGAACAGGTCCTCCCAGATCTCGGCCATCGCGCAGACCTCCGGATCGCCGAAGGGCCCACCGGTCTTGCAGTCGTGGCGCGGCGTCGCCTCCCCGGGCCTGACCGGGACATGGGAATTGAGCGTGACCCAGTACACGAACAGCGGCTGCGTCGCCTTCGACAGCCGGTCGTCGATGGTTTCGGCGATGTCGACGTCGCAGGGGCCGACGAACGCGCCGCCGCAGTGCCGCGTGTAGGCCGTGGTCGCGGTGTCCTGGAACACGCTTCGGACGAAGCCCGCCTTCGGGTACCAGGAGGACCGATCGTAGAAGGCGCTCGTGAACCCGTGGACCGAGACGGTGCGGTAGCCTCGCGCGGCGAGCTGGACCGGAAGGCAGGTCGGTCCGTGCCCGTCGAGGAGAACGGTGTAGGCCGAGCGCGAATGGCAGAGCTCGCGCATCTCCCCGTACGAGGTCGCCCCGAAGAAGCTCGTCGTGCCGGTCGTGATGCTGAAGGCCTCCCTCAAGGCCGCGTCGTCGAAGGCGGAGAACAGCACCTCCCTCTGGCGCGGGTCGCGCAGGACGCCCAGGCTCCCGACGAGTACGAGAAGGACGTTCGGCTTCCGCGGCGACGGCTCCGTCAGGGCGGCGAAGCCCGACGCCTGGACCGCGGATTGGAAGGGCTGACCGATGGCGGCGGCCGGGCCGAGAGAAAGGCTGGCCGAGCTGTTGATCGCGATGTCGGCGAACAGGAATCCCGACACCGCCAGGGCGAGGACGATCCTGTTGCCTCGGACCATGGGTGCCCTGTAGCGCACGAGGAACCACAGGCCGGCCGCGACGAATGCCGTCAGGGCCGCCGTGAGCCCCGCATAGAGCGGCGAGCTCAGCAACCGGACATGCGTCAAGGCATCGAGGTTGTGATGGATGGATCCGATGTCGAGGAAAAAGATCTCCGAGACGATCATCAGCAGGTCGAAGGCCACGACCGTGAGGTAGAGCGGCACCACGGCAAGGGGCGGCAGCCGGATGCCGACCAGGATCACGACGACGTAGGCCGCGATCGGCGCGGATCGTGCCGGAATGCCGATCCAGAGGCTTGCCAGGATGGCCAGCGCGTTCGGCAGGAGCAGGGCGCCGACGACGAGAAGCAGGGTCGGCCCGGCCTGCGCGATGCGGCGGCGGACCGCCCAGCCGCCGACGCGTTCGCGCACGGTTTCGCGCGCGTCGACGAAGCCGTTTTCCGCGCTGTCCATGCCCGCGCCCCACCTCAAGTCCGTGGAGCATGTTCCTATGGATCGGTTATCACGGTCCTAATTTGCAAGTTAACTCGGTAAATTTGCCCAGACGATCGAAATCGTTCCCGCCTTGCCGAGGTCTGGCGGGCGGGCGTCGGAACGCGCGAGCCCTCCTCAGATCGCCCGCCGCGCCATCAGCCGCCGGCCCGGGCGGTGCCCCTCCTCGCCGGTGTCGCGGAACCCGAGCTTGGTCAGGAGCCCCCAGGAGGCGACGTTGCCGGGACGGCACTCGGCAACGATCGTGCGGGCCGGAAAGCGCAGCGACAGCGATCCCAGGATGCCCGACACCGCTTCCGTGGCGAGGCCGCGCCCCCGGGCGGCGCCGCCGACCCAGTAGCCGATCTCGACCGCCTCGGTTCCGCGCAGGTGCGTCCCGACCACCCCGACCAGGGTTCGGCCCTCGCGCGTCCGGGCGCCGAAGAACCGGTCCTCGCGGCGGCGTCCCGAGGCGATGAGCCTGCGGGCATCCTCGAGCGTGAAGGGCGCGGGCAGGAAATCGACGGCGCCGGTGATCGCCGGGTCGTCGGTGAGGCTCCGCAGCGCCTCCGCATCGCCCGGAATCAGCACGTCGATCGACAGTCGCGCGGTCTCCAGACCGGGCAGGTCGCACAAGCTGTCGCTTCGGGCGCGGCGGAAGAACATCTCGGAGGATGTGGGATCGGACGACGGATACCGTAAGAGACGCTTTGGCGGGGCGGTCTCATCCCGCGCCGACCCGGGCGCGGCCTACTCCACGGCCTGGAAGCCCGACAGCGGCGCCTCGACGCGGCAGACGACCCCGTCGGGCTCGTAGGCGAGGCCGACCGCGCCCCCGACCGCGCCCGCGAGCCCGCGCTCGATCAGCCGCGACCCGAAGCCCTTCCGCGTCGGCGGCGCGACCTTGGGACCGCCGCGCTCGGTCCACAGCATCCGCACCATGGCGTCGGCATCGAGCGACCACGTCACGGCCACGCGGCCGCCGGGCACCGAGAGCGCGCCGTACTTGGCCGCGTTGGTGGCGAGCTCGTGCATCATCAGCGCCAGCGACAGCGCCGCCTTCGGGCCGACCTCGATCTCCGGCCCGTCGAGGGCGAGGCGCCCGGCCTGGCCGTCGTCGTGGATCGCCAGCGCCCCGGCGATCACCGCGGCGATGCCGGCGCTCTCGCGCGCGCCCGTCAGGAGGATGTCGTGCGCCTTGCCCAGGGCGATCAGCCGGGCGGCGAGCGCCTCCTTGGCGCTCTCGAAATCGGGGGCGTTGCGCAGGGTCTGCGACGCGATGGCCTGGACCATCGCGAGGGTGTTCTTGAGGCGGTGGCTGAGCTCGCGGTTGCGGAGCGCCTGCTGGTCCTCGGCCTGGATGCGCCCGAGCGTGCCCCAGAGCCGCTCGGCGACCTCGCGCACGAAGGCGATCTCGCCGGCGGCCCAGGCGCGCGGCGCGCGGTCGTGGACGAACAGTACCCCGGCGAGCCGGCCGAGCCGCGTCAGCGGGACATTGATCGCGGCCCGTGCGCCCATGCCGGCATAGGCCGCGGCATCGCCGGCCAGCGCCGGATCGGCGATATCGGGGATCGCCTGCGGCAGGCCCGAGGCCAGGCGCGCCAGGGTCTCGGGGAAGGCGGTGAGCGGGCAGGGCGGCGGCGGGCCGGCCGGATCGGCGTCCGCCGCGGTCCAGGCGGCCTCGACCTGGAACACGCCGCCCGCGACATCGACGGCGCCGTAGCCCGCCCGCGTCGCCGGAAGCGTCGCGCCGAGGATCGCGGCGGCGGCACCGATCGCCTCGGTCCGGCCCGAGGCGTCGCGCAGCGCGTCGCCCAGCGCGATGAGCGCACGGTGGCGCGCCTCGGTGGTGCGCTCCAGCGTGATGTCCTCGATCATCGCGGTGGTCTGGAGCCGGTCGCCCAGCGCCTGCGACACGAGGTTGACCCGGGCCCAGATGATGCGGCCGTCGGCACGGCGGTAGCGCTTCTCCAGGGTCTCGCGCAGGACCTCGCCGGCGGCGAGGCGCCGGTGCAGGGTGTCGCGCTCGGCCGCATCCTCCTGCGGGGTCCACAGCGCCACCGACCGGCCGACGATGGCGGCGGCCGGCGCGCCCCAGATGGCGCAGAGCTTGGCGTTGACGCTCAGCACCTCCAGGCTGTGCGGATCGAGCTGGACGATGCCGACGTTGGCGCCCTCGAAGATCGCGCGGACATCGGCCTCGGCGCGGTTGCGCTCGCTCAGGTCGAGCATCGCGCCGACCATGCGCACCGGCGTGCCGTCCGCGTCGCGGATCACGTAGCCGCGGTCGAGCACGTCGGCGTGGCGTCCGTCGGCGCGCAGGAAGCGGTATTCGAGGCTCCAGGCGTCGCTCCCGCCCCGGATCGCGGTACCGAGCGCCGCCTCGACCCGGTCGCGGTCGACCGGGTGGACCTGCGCCAGCCACCATGCCCCGGTGGCGGCCTCGCCGTCCGGGGCCCAGCCGTAGGCGGTCTGGAGCGCCTCGTTCCACGTGACCGTGTCGGCGACGAGGTCCCAGTCGCGGATCGCGTCGCTGGTCGCCCGCGCGATCAGGCGGTAGCGCTCGCGGACGGCCTCCGAGGCGAGGTCTGCGACCTTGCGCGCGGTGACGTCCCGGACGCTCCCGACGATCCGGTTGGCCCGGCCGCCGGCGAGCACCGGACGGCCGCAGATCGCGACCCAGAAGGGCGCATCGTCGGGCCGCGCCAGCCGGTAGTCGCCGCCGAACCGCCCGTCGCCCTCCGGGTCGAGGGCGGTGCGCAGGTCGGCGGCGGCCCGCATCCGGTCGTCCGGGTGGATCGCCCGCAGGAAGTTCCGCGCCAGGTTCGCCGGCTGCGCCGCGTCGAGCCCGAGCAGCCGGAGGGCGTGAGCATCGCAATCGAGGCGGTCGGCGAGCGGGTCGTAGTCCCAGATCCCAATCTCGGTCGCCTCGATCGCCAGCCGCATCAGCAGCGCGCTCTCGCCGAGGCGGACGGTGGTGGCGGCGCGCGCCGCGAGGGCTTGGCGCTGCCGGGCGAGGCGCGCCTCCCGACGGTCGAGGGCGGCGCGGCTCTCCAGCAGGCCGACCGTGCGGCGCCCGAGCGCCCGGAAGGCCGCCTCCTGGCCGGGCGCGAGGCCGGCGCGCGGCAGGGTGTCGAGGACGCAGAGCGTCCCGAGCGAGACGCCGTCGCGCGAGACGAGGCGGAGCGCCGCGAGGAAGCCGAACGGGAGCGCGCCTCCACCGGGCCCCGCGCCCCGGTCGGCGAGGACGCGGAGGTCGGGCAGGACGCAGAGGTCGTCTCGGAAGATGTCGCCGTGGGGGAGGACTTGTCCCTGGCGGACGCCTCCGCCCCGATCGAGCCCCCCTCGCGAGAGCAGCCGTGCCAGCGCCCGCCCGTCGGGCGCGGCGATCCCGAGGCGTGCCGCCACCGCCAAGCCGTCGCCGTCAACGAGGCCGAGGAAGGAGGCCGGCGCACAGAGGAGCGCACGCGCGAGCAGCACGGTGTCGTCGAAGCCGGTCTTGGCCGGATGCGCTCCGGAATCCGCGCGGGGCGCGGCCCGTACCGGTCGGTCGGGAAGGGCGGACGGGGCGCTCACCGCGGCGTCCGCGGCGATCCGCACGCCGCGGCGGCCTCGGGCCGTGGGATGGGGAAGCGGGGTTCAGCGCGCCGCATCCCGCCTCCTTTCGCCCTCGTCGCGGTCGGTCGCCGCCGCGCGCTCCGACGCGCCGCCGACGGCGTGGATGCTGCCGAGCACGGTGTCGTAGTGGCGGCGGACGACGCCGTGGCACTCGCAGGCGGCGTCCACCATCGCGGTGCGGTCGAGGATCGTGATGCGGCCGCGCCCGACGCGCAGCAAGCCCTGCGCCTGCAGCGTGCTGAGGATGCGGGTGAGATAGGTGCGCTGGACCCCGAGCATCGCGGCAAGCTGCTCGTGGGTCACGGGCAGCACGTCGCCGTCGATCCGGTCCTGGAGGGTCAGCAGCCAGCGCAGGCAGCGCGCCTCGATCGGGTGCAGGGCGTTGCAGGCCACCGATTGCAGCACCTGCGCCAGCAGGCAGTCGGCGTAGCGGGTGAACAGGGCGCGCAGGCTCGCCGAGCGGCGCTTGGCCTCCTGCAGGCGCGCCGCATCCAGGCGCAGGGCCGGTCCGCCGACCTGCACGACCGCGCTGGTGGAGGCGGGAACCCGGCCGTCGCTGACCGCGCCGCCGACGGCGCCCTCGCAGCCGATCGTGGCGGTCTCGGCGCTGCGGCCGTCCTGCATCGCGATCAGCAGGGTCACGACCGTCTGCCGGCAGGGAAACGTGATCGCGCCGACCTCGGCGCCGGCGGCGAAGAGCACGTCGCCCTTCTCGTAGGCGGCCGGCTCGAGATGCGGCGCCAGCAGGGCGCGGTCGGCGCCGCGCAGGCTCTCGAGCAGGCGGTTGCCGTCGAACGGGGAGGAAGACGCGACCGACATGCGATTCGACGGTGGAGGGCGGATCGTCACAACCTACAGGAGCGACCCGGCCGCAGTCCGTCCATTAGTGGACAGAAGACGCACGAATTCGATGATTTTTCGACATTTGCGCGCGGCTGCGCCGGCGCGATCGCGCGTCGGCGGGAAGCGCTTTCAGAGGGGTGCCGGCCGGCTTTCTACTTGCCGGTGCAGAGGCCCTGCTCGGAGAGGCGGCGGTGCTCGCGTGGGTCGCAATCGGTCGAGAGGAACGAGGCCCACTCGGCCGGCGTCCCGTAGAAGGCGTTGCGGTCGACGTCGCCGCGCACCCCCGGCACGCGGCCGGTCGAGGTGAACTGCCACAGCATCCACTTCCGGTTGGCGAAGCGCTGCTCGGGCTCGGCTGCGGTCGAGCGCAGCCAATGCGGGTAATCCGGCAGCTCGCCCTCGAGCACGTCCTTGTGGAAGGTGATGTCGGTGTAGATGATCGGCCGCTTGCCGGTGTACCGCTCCATCTCCTCGAGCATGTAGGTCGTCATCGCCAGGGCCTGCGCCTTCGGCAGCTTCTTCGGGCAGGTCTGCGAATGGCCGTTCCACTCCACGTCCAGCACCGGGGGCAGGGCGGTCGGGTCGTTGGGGACGTTCTTCTTGAACCAGTCCATCTGCTCCTTGGCCGAGCGGCACCAGAACACGAAGTGGTAGGCGCCGCGCGGCACGCCCGCCTGGCCGGCGGCGTCCCAGTTGGCGCGGAAGCGGTCGTCGACGTGGTCGCCGCCCTCTGTCGCCTTGATGAAGGCGAACTGGGTGCCGGCGGCGCGCACCGAGGCCCAGTCGACCGGTCCCTGCCACTTCGAGATGTCGATGCCCTGGATCGGATGGCTCTTGGCCCGCGCGACGCCCGGATGGGGCTTCGCGTCGCCGTTCGTCGGGTAGAAGTCGTTGTTGGAGGCGCAAGCCGCGAGGCTCGCCAGAAGCGTCGCCGCCAGGATGCGCTTGGCGACCGCGCGCAGGCCGGCCGAGGTCGAGGCGAGATCCACGGGACGAGCATTCCTCAGCGACATCGATGCCCGGCCCGCCATCTGGTGAAGCGCCACAACAGAGCTATTCGATGGCCCCGAGGCGGTTAACAGACTTTTGCCGTCAATGCGGCGGAATTCCGGAACCCGTGTCGGACGAGACACATGACCGCGTGGAGCGCGTCCGCGCCGGCCCGCGCGCCGCGGGTTAAGTCACGCTGCCGCCTCGCTTCTTCGGAGGGCTCGGGTTGGGTAAGGTTCTGTTCACCATAGGTTACGAAGGGCTCGATCCGGAGCGCCTGACCGCCGCCCTCCGCGAGGCCGGATGCGGCCTGCTCGCGGACGTGCGGGCGGTCGCCAACTCGCGCAAGCGCGGGTTCTCGAAGGGGGCGCTCAAGGCCGGGATCGAGGAGGCGGGCCTCGCCTACGCCCACCTGCGCAGCCTCGGCACGCCGAAGGCCGGGCGCGAGGCGGCCCGCGGCCACGACGCGGCGCTGATGCGCAGAAGCTACTGCGAGGCCGTGCTCGACACCGCCGACGGCGGCCTCGCCCTCGATGCGCTCGCCGGGATGGCCGAGGCCGCGCCGACCTGCCTGCTCTGCTTCGAGCGCGACCCCGAGCGCTGCCACCGGCGCGTGCTCGCCGAGCGCCTGGAAGCCCGCGGCTTCACCACCGTCGACCTGTTCGGGTGAGATCCGCCTTCGGAGGCGACGAGGCTCGACCGCAGGCGCGAACGTGGGCCGCCGCTGCGGCGGATGCCTCCGACCCGGGTCGAAGGCGCCGAGCGTCACGCGTCGGGCCGGCCTTCGCAGAAGCGCCGGAACGCCTCCAGGGTCTCGCCGCTGACATGGTGCTCGATGCCCTCGGCGTCGCGCCGCGCGGTCTCGGGGCTGACCCCGAGGGCGCACAGGAAGCGCTCGACGATGCGGTGGCGCTCGCGCGCCTGGCTCGCGAGCGCCCGTCCGGCCTCGGTGAGGAACACGCCGCGATAGGGGCGCTGCTGCACGAGGCCGTCCTCGGCCAGCCGCTTCAGCATCTTGGCGACGGTCGGCTGCGCCACGCCGAGGCGGGCGGCGATGTCGACCTGGCGCGCCTCGCCGCCGTCGCCGATCAGGTCGGCGATCAGCTCGACGTAGTCCTCGACGAGCTCGGAGCGCCGGGCCTCGCGGGCCTGCCGGAAGCTCTCGACATGGACCTCCGGGTCGATGAGCGCGGGCTCGGATCGTGGCGGATCCTGCATGGTGCCGGCTCTCTCCCCCCTTGGGCAGGTCGCGCGGAAACGCTTTGCGGTTTCGCGCCCGAAGCCTGCGATCACACCCATAGGCCGGGCGGCTGCGGCGCAGGCAGCCTGTTTAGCAAAAGCGGCGCGGAAGGGGAGCCCCGGGCGCGCGCAAGGTTCGATCTTGACCTTGAGCCCGAGCACATCTTTATAGCTCATGCTATAAAGCACGCGGCACGGGGCCGGGCAGGATCGCGGCGACGTTCATGGACCAACCCATCGCGGACACGCCGGCCGGCGGCCGGACCGCACCGCAGCGCGACAGCCTGAGCCTCCGCACGGAGCGGCGCATCCGCGACGTGCTCGACGGGCGGGCCGTCGGGCGCGGCCGCTTCCTGCTGTTCACCGGGCCGGCCGTGATGGCGTCGATCGCCTACATGGACCCCGGCAACTTCGCGACGAACATCCAGGCCGGCGCCAAGTACGGCTACGGCCTGCTCTGGGTGGTGCTCGCCGCCAACCTCGTGGCGATGCTGTTCCAAGCGCTCTCGGCCAAGCTCGGCATCGTCACCGGCCGCAACCTCGCCGAGCTCTGCCGCGACGAGTTCCCGAGGCCCGTGCGGCTCGCGATGTGGGCGGTGAGCGAGCTCGCCGCGATGGCCACCGACCTCGCGGAATTCCTCGGCGGCGCGATCGGCCTGGCCCTGCTCACCGGGATGCCGCTGTTCGCCGGCATGGTGGTCACGGCCGTCGTCACCTACGCGATCCTGCTGCTCGAGCGCGGCGGATTCCGCTGGATGGAGATCGTCATCGGCGCGATGGTGGCGACCATCGGCCTCTGCTACGCGATCGAGCTGTTCATCGCGCCGATCGCCTGGGCCGACGCGGCCAGGGGGCTGACGACGCCGCGCATCCCGGACGCCGAGGCGCTGACCATCGCCGTCGGCATCATCGGCGCGACGGTGATGCCGCACGCGCTGTTCCTGCATTCGGGGCTGACGCAGGGACGCGGCGGGGTCCGCAACGACGCCGACCGGCGCCTGCTCCTGCGCTACTCGAACCGCGAGGTGGTGGTGGCGCTGGCGCTCGCCGGCCTGGTCAACATCGCCATGGTGATCATGGCGGCGGCCGCCTTCCACCTCGGCCACAGCGAGGTCGCCGAGATCGACCAGGCCTACAGGACGCTGACGCCGCTGCTCGGCCCGGCGGCCGCGGGCGCGTTCCTGGTCTCGCTGATCGCGTCCGGCGTCTCGTCCTCGGTGGTCGGCACGATGGCCGGGCAGATGGTGATGCAGGGCTTCCTGGGCTGGCGCGTGCCGCTGATCGTGCGGCGGCTGGCGACGATGGTGCCGGCCTTCGTGGTGATCGGGATCGGCGTCGACCCGACCCGCGCGCTGGTGCTCTCGCAGGTGGTGCTGTCGCTGGCGCTGCCGGTGCCGATGATCGCGCTGGTGCTGTTCACCCGCCGCCCGGACCTGATGGGCGCCTTCGCCAACCGGCGGGCGACGCGGGTCGCGGCGGTGGCGGGCGCGGCCCTCGTGCTCTGCCTCAACGCGGTCCTGCTGGCGCAGGCGTTCGGCGTGCCGGTCCCGGGGCTGGCGGCCGGCTGAGGCCTCCGGCCCGCGCGCACCCCGGTTACACACGGCCCGATCCGGCACGACGGACGGCTGACAGGCGGCCGCCTTTCGCGCTCAATGGCGTCCGGACGCGAAGGCCGAGCGGCGATGAACGCTGCCGGCGGCGTCCCTCGGGAGAGACGCCATGATCCGCCACCTCGTCACCGCGGCCGCCTGCCTCGTCGGCGCGCACGCGGCGCTCGCACAGGAGAAGACCGCCCCGACGGACCTCGCGCCCGTCAAGATCGGCGTGCTCAACGACCGCTCGGGGGTCTATTCCGACTCCACCGGCGAGGGCGCGGTGATCGCCGCGCGCCTGGCGCTCGAGGATTTCAGGCCGGCCGAGCACGGGCTGTCCGTCGAGATCGTCTCCGCCGACCACCAGAACAAGCCCGACATCGGCGCCGCGCTGACCCGGCAATGGTACGACCGCGACGGGGTCGACGCGGTGTTCGACGTGCCGACCTCCTCGGTGGCGCTGGCCGTCAACGCGATCACCCGCGAGAAGAACAAGGTCTTCGTGAATTCCGGCGGCGGCACGCCGGACCTAACCGGCGCGCAATGCACCCCCAACACCGTGCACTGGACCTACGACACGATGGCGCTCGCGACCAGCAACGGCAAGGCGATGCTGAAGCGCGGCGGCGACACCTGGTTCTTCCTCGCCGCCGACTACGCCTTCGGCCTCGCGCTGGAGCGCGACACCCGCGCGGTGGTGCTCAAGAACGGCGGCACGGTGCTCGGCACCGTCAAGACGCCGTTCCCGACCGCCGACTTCTCGTCGTTCCTGATCCAGGCGCAGGGGTCGGGGGCCAAGGTGATCGGGCTCGCCAATGCCGGGGGCGATGCCGCCAACGCGATCAAGCAGGCGCACGAGTTCGGCATCCGCGAGAGCGGGCAGGCGCTGGCCGCGCTGCTGATCTCCTCGACCGACATCCACGCCCTCGGGACCACGATCGCCCAGGGGCTGACGCTCACCGAGGCGTTCTACTGGGACCTCAACGACCGGACCCGCGCCTTCTCCGAGCGCTTCGCGAAGCGCGACGGCGGCCGCAAGCCCACCGCCTACCAGGCCGGCGTCTACGGCGGCTTCCTGCACTACTTGAAGGCGGTGGCGGCGCTGCATTCGGCGAAGGACGGCGCCGCCGTCGTCGCCAAGATGAAGGAGATGCCGACCGACGACCCGCTCTTCGGCAAGGGCACGATCCGCGCCGACGGGCGCAAGATCCACGACATGTACCTGTTCGAGGTCAAGAAGCCCGCCGACTCCAAGGGCGAGTGGGACCTCTACAACGTCCTGGCGGTCAACCCCGGCAACGAGGTGTTCCGCCCGCTGGCCGAGGGGGGCTGCCCGCTGGTGAAGGGGTGAGCCCGGGGCAGCGCTCCGTGGCGCCTTCTCCCAGGGGGAGAAGGGTGGGATGAGGGGCGTGACCTCTCCGTAGGGGTCCCATGCCTCGACCCGCAAGCGCTCGGGGTGGGAAGCTTTGCCCCGTCCGCTCATCGGTGCGGAAGGGGCGAATCCGACAGACTGGAACGCGAGAACCGGCGTGAGAGGTGCAGCCTCTCCGGACGACGCACGCCCCTCATCCTGTCCTTCTCCCCCTGGGAGAAGGGACCCGCGGGCGATCCGGCGACGAACGCGACCGTCACCCGATCACCCGCACCGGCGCGCCGTCGAGAAACCCTTGGATGTCGACCACCGCCTCGGTGAAGTAGGTGTGGTAGTTGGCCTCGCTGACGTAGCCGAGATGGGGCAGGGCCAGCAGGTTCGGCAGGCTGCGCCAGGGCGAGTCCGCCGGCAGCGGCTCGGTCTCGAACACGTCGAGGCCGGCCCCGCCGATCCGCCCGTCCCGGAGCGCGGCCTGCAGCGCCGGCCCGTCGACGAGGCCCGCCCGCGCGGTGTTGATCAGCAGGGCGTGGGGTTGCATCAGCGCCAGCGCCGCGGCGTCGACGAGCCCGCGGGTGCGCTCGCCCAGCACCAGGTGGATCGAGACCACGTCGCTCCCGGCCAGCAGGTCCGCCTTGGACGGCGCAAGCGCGACGCCGGCCTCCGCCGCCCGCTCCACCGTGAGGTTCGGGCTCCAGGCCGAGACCGCCATGCCGAAGGCCTGGCCGATGCGGGCGACGCGGGTCCCGATCTTGCCGAGCCCCAGGATGCCAAGGCGGCGGCCGGCGAGATCCGCGCCCACGCTCGTCTGCCAGCCGCCGGCCCGGAGCGCGTTCGCCTCCGGCACGACGCGGCGGGCGAGGCCCAGGATCAGCGCCCAGGTCAGCTCCACCGGCGGCTCGGAACCGCTCGCCGTGCCGCAGACGGTGATGCCGCGTGCCTTGGCCGCCGCGAGGTCGATGCTCGCGTTGCGCATGCCGGACGTGACCAGGAGCTTCAGCTTCGGCAGGCGCGCGAGCAGGGCGGCCGGGAACGGTGTGCGCTCGCGCATCATCACCACGATCTCGCACTCGGCGATGGCCTCGACCAGCGCGTCCTGCGTCGCGAAGCCCGCGCGGAAGGTCCGCAGCGCGACCCGGTCCCGGACGGGAGACCAGTCCGCCAGCGTGGTGGCGACGCCCTGGTAGTCGTCGAGGATCGCGCAGTTGAGCATGGTTGGCATCCGATCTCAGGCCTGGGCGGGCGCCGGCGGGGGGCCCGTCACGGGGTCGGCGAGCCGCGTCGGCAGGGTGTTGATGCGCAACGCCGTCCGCAGCGCCCGCGACGCGGCGTCGACCGCGACCGTCATCGCGGCGGTGGCGGCGATCAGCACCACGGCGACGTCGAGGCGCAATTCCGAGATCGCGGCGTCGACGTAGTAGCCGAGCGTCGCGACGCCGAGGATGCCGAAGATCGCGCTCTCGCGCAGGATCAGCTCCCAGCGGTAGAGCAGGTAGGCGAGGAACTGCCCGTAGAGCCGCGGCACGGTCTCGTAGGCGTAGAGGTTCAGGCCGCGCGGCGCGTCCGCCCGGTAGGGCAGCGCGTCGGCGTGGCGGCCCATCAGATAGCCGATGATGCCGGCGTTGTGGATCGACAGCGCGAGGATCGCCGGCAGCATCGAGGGGCCGAGCATCTGCAGCAGCACGTAGGCGAGCATGTATTCCGGCGTCGAGCGCAGCACCACGAGGAGCACGCGCCCCGCGGGCGACCCGAACCGGCCGGAGAACCGGCGCGACACCAGCGGGAACAGCACGAGCGCGCCGAGGGCGGTGGCGACGAGGGCGATCTGCGCCAGCACCAGCGTCTGCACCGCGCCGGGGAGGATCTGCCCGGTGAGGATCGGCACGAACCAGGCCCAGAGGCGGGGCAGGGTTTCGGGATCGAGAAGGCTGGCGCCGCGCAGGGGCGCGGGGACGACGTCGTGGGTGAGGAAGCGGAGGAGGCTGGCGCCGACGTTCGTGGTGCCGATCGTGGCCGGCAGCGCCAGCGCGCTCGCCGCGATCAGCACCGGCACGGACCCCACCCGCACCCAGAGCCGGCGCGAGCCGATCAGCGCGTAGAACACCAGGAGCAGCGCGCCGGCCTCGGCGTAGCGCCCCTGCCGGAAGGCGGATTCGAGATAGAACCCCATGGTCGGCAGGCCGATGAAGCCGAGCACCAGGGTCGAGCGCATGGCGCATTCGAAGCGGTAGAGCGTGTAGTGCCGGAAGGACCCGGCGACCTCCGGCAGGCGGGCGTAGAGGAAGGCGGAGACGCTGCCCGTGCCCTCGGGCAGCACCCGCAGGGCCGAGAGGTCGGCCTCCTCGATGATCTCCGAATAGACCTTCGCGCAGATGCCCGCGTAGGGCAGGGCGATGGCGAGGATCCCGGTGGTGGCCGAGAGCCCGAACACCTGCATCAGCAGCAGCGCCCAGAACAGCTCGTGCACGGCGCGGAGCCCGGCGCAGAGGAGGCGGATGCTGCGAAACCGCGCGAAGGGAATCGCCAGCAGGAACCCGGTGCCGGCCCCACACGTCACGCCGAGCACCGCGAAGGCGACGGTGTAGACGACGCTCCAGCCCTCCACCGAGAGCAGGTCCGGCCGGATCAGCCCGGCCAGCAGGCGCTGGAGATCGGCCCAGGGGTTCAGGCTGGTGACGTGCAGGTCGGCGAGAAACAGCGCGGCGAGCGCCGCCGCCGCGAACCAGCGGCTGACGGCGGCGTAGCCCGGGGCGGAGCGCTGCCGCCCGATCACGCCGCCGCCTGGTAGAAGGGGCTCAGCGCGGCGGCGTCGAGGGTGCGGGCCGGCGCGTCCAGGACGATGCGGCCGGCATCCAGCACCACGATCCGGTCGGTGTGGGCGAGCGCCAGCGCGACGTCGTGGAGGGCCACCACCAGGGTCTCGTGGCTGCGGGCCATCTCGGCGAGCACCGCGGCGCCCTGCATCCGGTCCAGCGCCGAGACCGGCTCGTCGCCGACCAGGATCGGCCGGCCGTTGTAGAGCGCGCGGGCGACCGAGACCCGCTGCTGCTGCCCGCCCGACAGCGCGCCGGCCTTGTCGCGGATCTTCTCCGCCAGCCCGACGCGGGCCAGCACCGCGCGGATCTCGGCGAGGTCGGCGGCGGCGGGGAAGGCCAGGGTGCGCAGGTTGTGCAGGGTCGAGCGGCGGTCGAGCCGGCCCATGTAGACGTTGTGGAACACCGACAGCGTCCGCACGAGCGCGGCCGCCTGCGGCACCAGGGCGACCCGCTCCGGGGCCTGCGCCTGGATCAGGCCGATCAGCGTCGACTTGCCGGCGCCGGAACGCCCCATCAGCGCGACCCGCTCGCCCGTGCGGACCGTCAGGTCGATGCCGGAGAGCACCGCGCGCCCGTCGTAGGAGGCGCTCGCGTTCGTCAGCCGGATCGCAGGTTCGGCCATCGTCGGGTCAGTCGAGCAGGCCGGTCGACCGGCCCACCGCGATCAGCGGCGCATAGGCCGCGTTGTCGACGGGGATGAACTTCGAGCGGCCGAACGGCGCGAGGATCGCCGGATCGGTGATGCCGACGAGCGCCGCCTTCAGCCGCGCGGTGAAGCCTTCGCCGTAGATCGCGTCGACGTCGCCGCGGACCGTCCACTGGTAGTCGGGGAAGGTCGGGCTCTCCCAGATCACCGAGACCGCCTTGGGGTCGACCTTGCCGGCCTTGGTGTCGAGATCCCAGACCGAGTAGTCGACCGCGCCGACGGCGAAGGCCCCCGACTGGACGAGCTGGATCGTCCGGCTGTGATCGCCCGAGAAGCCCACCGTCGGGAAGACCTGCTCGGGGGTCTTGCCGGGAAAGGCCTGCCGGATGAAGTATTCCGGCATCAGCCGCCCCGAAGTCGAGGCGCGCGAGCCGAAGGTGAAGCTCTTGCCGGCGATGTCCTTCGGGAAGTCGGCCGCCTTCGCAAGGCCGGTCTTCGCGTTGGCGATGAGGTAGGTCTTGAAGGCGGCATCCTCGGCCCCTTGCGCGATCGCCTGCGAGCCCGGCACGGCCTTGCGGGCCTGCACGCCGGTGAAGCCGCCGAACCAGGCGAGCTGCACCTGCCCGTTGGTGAAGGCGGTGACGGCCGCCGGATAGTTCTTCACCGGGATGTAGGTCACCGGCATGCCGAGCTTGCCTTCGAGGTAGGCCGCGACCTTGCCGAAGCGCTCGACCAGGCGGCTCTCGTCCTGGTCGGGGATGCCGGTGAACACGAAGGCGGGCTTGGCGCCCTGCGCCGTGGCCGGCCCCGCGACGGCGACGCCGGCGAGCGCCGCCAGGACCAGAATCCGCACCCCGTCGATCATAGCGTCCCTCTCGGCCGTCCCGAAGACGCCTGACCTAGCAGAGCACCGCCCCCCGACGCCATGGCTGCAGGTGCATCGCCGCCGCGGGACTTCGTGGGCGAGGCGCCCGCCTCGGACCTCCCCCGGTGCCGTCGGTCACGATGCCTTGAGCGGATGGATACCCGCCTGCCCGAAGCCCGTTCGGGCACGACGATCGCATCCTCAAGAAAGCCATCCCGACATGAAAACCCTCCTCCTCGGCGCGACGCTGGCCCTCGGCCTCCTGGCAGGATCGAGCCTGCCGGGCCACGCCGCCGCCGGCGACGGCCTCGACCGCAACGCGGCGGCGACCGGCAACAGCACCTTCGCCGGCCAGCATCGGACCGCGCGCATGGGCAGCATGACGGCACGCAGGCCGATGATGCGTCGTCACCGCCGCCATCGCTGAGCCGATCCCCGCGGGCCGCCGGTCAGGGGCCGGCTGCGGCCCGCGGGGGCGATCCCGTCACGCGGCCGCGGCCGCATCGAGCAGCCAGGCGATCCGGCCCTGGCTCGTCACCCGCCCGGCCGGGAGATCCTCGCCCGCGGCGAGCCGCCGGAGCGCCGCGCGCTTGCTCTCGCCGCTCACCAGGAACAGGACCAGGGCGGAGGACGCGAGCGCCGGATAGGTCAGCGTCACGCGGGGCACGAAGGGCGCGAGCCCGGCCTCGGGCACGGGGGCGACGAGCCTGGCCGTCTCGGACAGGGCCGGCTTGCCCGGGAACAGCGAGGCGGTGTGTCCGTCCTCGCCGAGCCCGAGCAGGACGCAGTCGAACAGCGGGCGGGCCGGATCGAGCCGGTCGGCGCCGTAGAATTCCAGGAGCGTGCGCGCGTAGGTCTCGGCCGCGGCCTCGGGCCCCGCGTCGGTCGGGATGAAGTGCAGGTGCGCCGCCGGCACCGCCGTGCCGTGGTGGAAGGCCTCGCGGACCATGCGGACGTTGCTGTCGGCGTGGTCCCACGGCACCGCCCGGTCGTCGCCGAAGAACCAGTGGACCCGGTCCCACGGCACGCGGCCGACATGGTCCGGGCCGGCCAGCAGCGCATAGAGCCGCTTCGGCGTCGAGCCGCCGGACAGGGCGATCGCGATCCGCTCGGATCGGGAGGCCTCGCAGGCGGCGATCAGGCGCTCCGCCGCCTCGTGGGCCACGGCGTCGGCATCGGGCAGGACCACGGCATCGGGCGGCAGCGCGGCCGTCATGACTTCTTGGGCTCCTGGTGCCCGCCGAAGCCCTTGCGCATCGCCGACAGCATCTTGTCGGCGTAGGAGGCGTCCTCGCGCGAGCGGAAGCGGCGGTAGAGGGCGTTCGAGAGCACGGTGGCCGGGACGGATTCCTCGATCGCCGCATTGATCGTCCAGCGCCCCTCGCCGGAATCCTCGACGTAGCCGGAATAGTCGTCGAGCTTCTCGTCGGTCGCCAGCGCGTTCGCCGTCAGGTCGAGGAGCCAGGACGAAACCACGCTGCCGCGGCGCCAGACCTCGGCGATGTCGCCGAGGTTGAGGTCGAACCGGCGCTCGGGCGGCAGGTTCTCGCTGTCGGCGTGCTTGAGGATGTCGAAGCCCTCGGCATAGGCCTGCATCAGCCCGTACTCGATGCCGTTGTGGATCATCTTGACGAAGTGGCCCGCCCCGCTCGGGCCGGCATGGATGTAGCCCTGCTCGGCGCGGGGGTCGCGCCCCTCGCGGCCCGGCGTCCGCGGGATGTCGCCGATGCCGGGCGCCAGCGTCGCGAAGATCGGATCGAGCCTGCCGACGGCGGCGGTGTCGCCGCCGATCATCATGCAGTAGCCGCGCTCCAGCCCCCAGACGCCGCCCGAGGTGCCGACGTCGACGTAGTGGATGCCCTTGCCCTTGAACTCGCCGGCGCGGCGCACGTCGTCGCCGTAGAACGAGTTGCCGCCGTCGATGATCACGTCGTCGGCCTGCATCAGGCCGGACAGGGTCTTGACGGTTCCCTCCGTGATGGCGCCGGCCGGCAGCATCACCCAGGCGGCGCGCGGAACGTCGAGCTTGCCGACGAAGTCCTCCAGGCTGTCGGCGCCGACCGCGCCGGCCTCGACCAAAGCCTTCACCGCCTCCGGGTTCTGGTCGAAGACCACCGCGGTGTGCCCGTCGCGGAGGAGGCGCCGGACGATGTTGCCACCCATCCGGCCGAGGCCGATCATGCCGAGCTGCATTGGTTTGGCACTCCGTTTTGAGACTCTATCGGGGTCGGGCCCCTCATGCCCGGCGGCGCCCGCGTGGCGGAGCCGGGCGCGATCGTGCGTCGGGTCGCTCAGACCGCGGCGGCGGTCAGGGCCGCGGCGATCCGCTTGAGGCCCGCCGGGACATCGCCGCCCTTGATGTGGATCCGCAAGGCGCGGCGCCTGCGCTCGGACAGCACCGACAGGTCGCCGCGCGCCTGCGCCGCGACCACCGTGCCGAAGCCGAGCTTGCGCCCCGGAATCGCGAGATCCTCGGTCGGATCGGCGGTGATCTGCACGAACACGCCGCTGTCGGGGCCGCCCTTGAAGGCCTGCCCCGTCGAGTGCAGGAAGCGCGGCCCGAACTCGAGGCAGGTCGCCACGTGCTTCGCGTCGCGGATCGCGAGGCGGGCCTGCTGCAGCGTGGCGTGGTTCGCCGCGTTGCGGGGCACGTAGGCGAGCAGCGCCAGGTAGTCGCCGGCCTTGAGCCGGGCGACCTGCGCCTTGAGCCCGGCCTCGAGGCCGTCCCTCGCCGCCGGCAGCGCGCCGGCATTGGCCGGGTCGGCGTAGAGGGCGATGGTCTCGTCCTCGAACACCGGCGTCTCGGGCGGCAGCGCGCCGCTCGCCTCGGCGGCCTCGAACAGCTTCTTCGTCTCGATCTTGCTCGCCTCGACGTCGGGCTGGTCGAACGGGTTGATGCCGAGCAGGGCACCGGCCACCGCGGTCGCCATCTCGAAGCGGAAGAACTCCTGCGGCAGCTGCTCCACCGTGTCGAGGGTGATGCGCACCACCGGATGACCGTCGCGCTCCAGGCCGCGCAGGGTCTCGTCCTGGCGCTCGTCGGCATGGCCGTCGAGGCGCAGGTAGACGAAGACGCGGTCGTGGCCGTAGGCGGCCGGCACGTCGACGGGCTCGCCGTCGATCGGGATCAGGCCCTTGCCCTGCTTGCCCGTCGATTCCGCGATGAGCTGCTCGGCCCAGCCGCCGAAGCTCGCGATCGCCGGCGAGGCGACGATCGTCACCTTGTCGCGGCCGGCCAGCCCCGCGGTGCCCATCGCGGCGCCGAGGAGCACCCCGGGATTCTCGGTCGGCGGCACGGCCGGGCCGCAGGAGCGCACCATGATCCGCGCCCGCTCCAGGAAATCCTTCACGTCGATGCCGATGCAGGCCGCCGGCACCAGCCCGAAGGCCGAGAGCACGGAGTAGCGCCCGCCGATCTGAGGCACGCCGTGGAAGATCTGCCGGAAGCCGTCGGCCTCGGCCGCCTTCTCCATGGCCGAGCCGGGATCGGTGACCGCGAGGAAATGCTCGCCGGCCCGGTCGCCGACGACCGCCTTCATCCGCGCCAGGAAGTAGTCGCGGAAGACGTTCGGCTCCAGCGTCGAGCCGGATTTGGAGGCGACGATGAACAGCGTGCGCGGCAGGTCGAGGGTGGCCTCGAGCGCACGGACCTCGTCGGGATGGGTCGAGTCGAGGATCGAGAGCTTGGGGAAGCCGTCGCGGTTGCCGTAGGTCAGGCCGAGCACTTCCGGGCCGAGGCTCGACCCGCCCATGCCGAGCACCACGACGTCGCTGAACGCCCGGCTCCGCACCCAGGCCAAGAGCGCGGCGTAGGCGTCGGCGCGCTCCAGCTCGTCCTCGACGATGCGGAGCCAGCCGAGCCACTTGTCCTCGTCGGCGCCCGACCAGACCGTGGTGTCGTGCGCCCAGAGCCGGCGGATCGCGCCGCTCGCGCGCCAGGCCTCGACCGCCTTGCCGGTCTCGGTCGCGAGCGCGTCGCCGAGCTTGAGGCTCTGGCCGTCGAGCCGGTGGCCGAGCAGCGCCACGCGCTTGCCGGCGACCGCGCCGAGCAGCTTGTCGGCGGCGTCGATGAACAGCTGCACCCCCTCCTCGACCAGCTGCCGGGCCACCGCGTCGATGTCGATGCCGGCCTCGGAAAGGCGCGCCATCACGGCCTCCGCCCCGGCCACGTCCTCCTCGATCGCGTTGCGGACCTCGCCGTGGTCGCGGAACGCGTCCATGGTCGCCGGCGGCATGGTGTTGACGGTGTTCGGGCCGATCAGCTCCTCGACGTAGAGCACGTCGCGGTAGGCCTTGTTCTTGGTGCCGGTCGAGGCCCAGAGCAGCCGCTGCGCCTTGGCGCCCTTCTCGGCGAGCCCCGTCCACGCGGCCTCCCCGAACACCGCCTTGTAGCGCTGGTAGGCGAGCTTGGCGTTGGCGATCGCGACCTTGCCCTTGAGGTGCTCCAGGGCGGCCTTCTGGTCGGGGTCGTTGGCCGCCGCGATCTTCTCGTCCAGCAGCTTGTCGACGAGCACGTCGATGCGGCTGATGAAGAAGCTCGCGACGCTGGCGATCCGCGAGACGTCGCCGCCGTTGCGGGCACGCTCCGCGAGCCCTTCGACGAAGGCGCGGGCGACCTTCTCGTACTCGCCCTGCGAGAACAGCAGGGTGACGTTGATCGAGATGCCCTCCGCCGTGAGCTGGCGGATCGCCGGGATGCCCTCCGGCGTCGCCGGCACCTTCACCATCAGGTTGTCGCGGCCGACCGCCTTGTGGAGCCTGCGGGCCTCCTCCAGCGTCTCCTCGGTCTGCAGGGCGAGGTAGGGCGACACCTCGAGGCTGACGTAGCCGTCGGCGCCGTTGGACGCCTCGTAGACCGGGCGCAGCACGTCGGCCGCCGCCTGGATGTCGGCGATGGCCAGGCCCTCGTAGAGGTCGATGACGCGGCTGTCGCCCTGCTCCATCACGCCCTTGAGGCTGGCATCGTACTCGTCGGAATGGCCGATGGCCTTCTCGAAGATCGACGGGTTGGAGGTGACGCCGCGCAGGCCGTCGTTCTCGACCAGCGCCTTGAGCTCGCCCTTGGCGATGAAGCCGCGGGCGACGAAGTCGAGCCAGACCGCCTGATCCTGTTCGGTGTGCAGGGCCTTGAGCGCGTTCATGTCGATGCCTCGCAGATCGTCGGTCTTCACGTCGTCGATGCCGGCCGGGCCTGGTCGGCCGGCCTCGGCGGGTCTGTCTTGGTCGGTATGTCTTGGTCGATGTGTTCTGGGGATCAAACACACGACCCGGGTCTTGGCTCCGGCACGGAACGCAGACCCGGGTCGCGGCCGCTAGGGCTTGCGCGCGCCCCGGTGCTTGGCGATCTGGTCGCGGGCGGCCAGCAGCACCTTCTCCGGGGTGAAGCCGAACTTGGCCTGCAGGTCCTTGATCGGCGCCGAGGAGCCGAAGGTGTGCATGCCGATGATCGTGCCGGCCGAGCCCGCGTAGCGGTCCCAGCCGATCGCCGAGCCCTGCTCCACGGCGACGCGGGCCAGCACGGCCGGCGGCAGCACGCTCTCGCGATAGGCCTCGTCCTGGCGCTCGAACAGGTCCCAGGACGGCATCGAGACGACGCGCGCCGTCACGCCCTCCGCGACCAGGCTCTCGTAGGCCTGCATGCAGAGCTGCACCTCGGAGCCCGAGCCGATCAGGATCACCTCCGGCGTGGCGTCGCCGCCCGCGAGCACGTAGCCGCCCTTGGCGACGCCCGACGCGCTGGCGAACTTGGTGCGGTCGATCGTCGGCAGCGGCTGGCGCGAGAGGGCCAGCACCGCCGGCTGGTCCTTCAGCGAGAAGATCACGCGGTAGGCTTCGGCCACCTCGTTGGCGTCGGCCGGGCGCAGCGTCACGAGCCCGGGGATGCAGCGCAGGCTCAGGAGCTGCTCCACCGGCTGGTGGGTCGGCCCGTCCTCGCCCACGCCGATCGAGTCGTGGGTGAAGATGTGGAAGACCGGCAGCTCCATCAGCGAGGCGAGCCGCACCGCCGGGCGCATGTAGTCGACGAAGACCAGGAAGGTCGCGCCGTAGGCCCGGAGGCCGGAGAGCCCGAGCCCGTTCACGATCGAGCCCATGGCGTGCTCGCGCACGCCGAAGTGGATGTTGCGGCCGCCCGGCTCGAACGGGGTGAGCGAGCCCGCCCCCTCGAAGGTGAGGTTCGACTTGTTCGACGGCGCGAGGTCGGCCGAGCCGCCGAGCATGAACGGCACGTGCTGGGCGATGGCGTTCAGCACCTTGCCGGAGGATTCGCGGGTCGCGAGCCCCTTGGCATCGGGCTCGAAGACCGGGATGTCCCGGTCCCAGCCCTCGGGCAGGCGGCCCTCGAAGAAGGCGTCGAGCGATTCCGCGTGCTCGGCGTCGGCGTCCTTGGCCGCCGTCAGGAAGCCCTGCCACTGGTCGTAGAGCTCGGCCCCGCGCTTGCCGATGTTGTCGGCGAAGTTCTGCTGCACCCCGTCCGGCACCAGGAACTGCGCGTCCTCCGGCCAGCCGTAGGCGCGCTTGGCGCCCTTGACCTCGTCCTCGCCGAGCGCGTCCGAGTGGGCCTTCGCGGTGTTCTGCTTCTTGGGCGCGCCGAAGCCGATGATCGAGTTGACGACGATGATGGTCGGCCGGTCGCTCGACTGCAGGAAGGTCTCGATCGCGGCCGAGATCGCGTGCACGTCGTTGGCGTCGGCGACCCGCAGCACCTGCCAGCCGTAGGCGAGGAACCGGGTGGCGACCTCCTCGCCGAAGGCCAGCTCGGTGTGGCCCTCGATGGTGATGGTGTTGTTGTCGTAGATCCAGCACAGGTTCGACAGGCGCAGGTGCCCGGCGATCGAGGCGGCCTCGGAGGCGACGCCCTCCATCAGGTCGCCGTCCGAGCAGATCGCGTAGACGTTGTAGTCGAACAGCGGCAGGTCGGGCTTGTTCAGGTGCTCGCCGAGGTAGCGGCCGCCCATCGCCATGCCGACGGAGTTCGCCACGCCCTGGCCGAGCGGCCCGGTGGTGGTCTCGACGCCGGTGGTGAAGTGGTATTCCGGGTGGCCGGGGGTGCGGCTGTCGAGCTGGCGGAAGGACTTGATGTCGTCGAGCGTCACGGCCGGCGCGTTGCCGCCGTCGGTCTCGGCCACGTTGGCGAGGTGCAGCAGCGAATAGAGCAGCATCGAGGCGTGTCCGCAGGACAGCACGAAGCGGTCGCGGTTCGGCCAGTGCGGATGCGCCGGATCGTAGCGCAGGTAGCGGTTCCACAGGGTGTAGGCGACCGGCGCCAGCGCCATCGGTGCGCCGGCGTGTCCCGAATTCGCTTTCTGCACCGCATCGATCGCCAGCGTGCGGATCGTGTCGATCGAGAGCTTGTCGATCTCGGAAAGCGCCGTCTTGGGCGCGGTGTCTGCTCCGCTCATGGTGTCGTCTTTCCCGTTGTCGTCACTGCGGCGCGAGACTGCTCGCGACCGCGCGTGGATCGTGCTCACGCGAAACTTGTGCGCCCGGCCCGCGGCCGGCGGGCGCATCCGAATCGTCGGCGCCGCCCCGCTCCTTCGCAGGCCCTTCGGCCCGGCTGTAATTGAGGATGGTGTTCACGAGCGCAACATGCGTGAACGCCTGGGGGAAGTTGCCCACCAGCCGCTGGGCCTTCCCGTCGTACTCCTCGGACACGAGCCCGAGGTCGTTGCAGATGCCGATCAGACGCTCGATCAGCGCGCGAGCTTCCGCGCGGCGGCCGAGGCCGATCAGGTTGTCGGCGTACCAGAACGTGCAGGGCAGGAACGCGCCCTCGTTGCCGGGCAGCCCGTCCGTGGTCTGCCCTTGCGTGTCGTAGCGCAGGATGAAGCCGTCGCGCATCAGGTCCCGGCCGATCGCCTCGACGGTGCCGACCACGCGCGGGTCGTCCTGGGGCAGGAAGCCCATATGGGCGATCAGCAGCAGGCTCGCATCGAGCTGCTTCGAGCCGTAATATTGCACGAAGCTGTTGAGCTCCGGGTCGAACCCCTTCTCGCACACTTCCGCGTGGATCCGGTCGCGGATCGCTTTCCAGCGCGCGACCGGTGCGTCGGGGGCGCCGGGCTGGCCGGCGTGGCTGCGGATCGCGCGGTCGAAGGCGACCCAGGCCATGACCTTCGAATGGACGAAGTGCTTGCGGCCGCCGCGCACCTCCCAGATGCCCTCGTCCGGCTCGCTCCAGACCTTCTCCAGATGCGCGATGATCGCCAGGCCCACGCGCCAGCCGTCCTTGTCGGTCGGCATGCCGCGCATCCGCGCCTGGTAGAGCGCGTCGAACAGCTCGCCGTAGACGTCGAGCTGGAACTGCGACACCGCGGCGTTGCCGACCCGGACAGGCTTCGAGCCCTCGTAGCCGGGCAGCCAGTCGAGCTCGATCTCGGGCAGCAGCCGCTCGCCGGCGATGCCGTAGAGGATGTGCGCTTGCTCCGGATTCCCGGCCACCGCGCGCTGCAGCCAGTCGCGCCACGCCCGCGCCTCCTCGAGGAAGCCGCCATCCATCAGCGCCATCAGGGTGAAGGTCGAGTCGCGCAGCCAGCAGAACCGGTAGTCCCAGTTGCGGACGCCGCCGAGCGACTCCGGCAGAGAGGTCGTGGGCGCGGCCACGATGCCGCCGGTCGGCATGTAGATCAGCGCCTTCAGCGTCAGGAGCGAGCGCTTCAGCATCGCGTCCCAGGGCGTGCCCTTCGCGCAGCGGTCGGACCAGTCCCGCCAGAACTGGTCGGTGGCGGCCAGCACCTTGCGCGGCTCGATCGGGGGCGGGTCGTCCTCGTGGCTGGCGCCGTAGCTCAGGGTGAAGGCGACCGACTCGCCGGCATGGACCGTGAACTCCGAGACCGTGGTCTGCCCATGGCCCCTGAGATGCGCCTTGGTGCGCAGGACCGCCTTGTGCGGGCCCGAGATCGCCCGGAGGTCGCCGAGCTCGTTGTGCGACACCCACGGCACGGCCGAGCCGTAATCGAAGCGCATCGCGAGATCCATGCGCATCGCGACGCGTCCGTGCAGCCCCTCGACGAGGCGGATCAGGTGCGATCCGTCGCCGGCGGGCATGTAGTCGATGACCCGGACCTCGCCCTCGCGGGTCTTGTGGTGGGTCTCCAGCACGAGGCTGCCTTCGCGGTAGGCCCAGGTGGTCTCGACATGCCCGGCCTGCGGCGCGAGGCGCCAGAATCCGTGCTCCTCGGTGCCGAGGAGGGAGGCGAACAGGGCGGAGGCATCGAAGCGCGGCCAGCACAGCCAGTCGACGCTGCCCTGCCGGCTGATCAGCGCGGCGGTGCGGCCGTCGCCGATGAGCGCGTAATCCTCGATGCGTGCGGCCATGAAGCGGATCCGTCGCGGCCGGCGACAGCAGCCGTCCGATGCACTGCACCTAGGTCGGCGACGCGATGCGGTCCAGGGCGCGCCCGGGAAATCCGATGGTGGGGGCGGTGCGGGTCGGATCGCGGCCCCGGTCGGGCGGCCGCACTGCAGCATCGCGCGGGATTCCGGGCCGCCTCAGTTCAGGCGGTCGACCAGGAGCGCGACCGAGCTGCCGAGCGACGAGGCCCCGCTGCGCAGGTAGGCGGCGGCATCCCCGACGACGCGCGCGGCCGGGGCGAAGGGGAGGGCGAGGTCCGGCAGCAGGCCGTCGCGGGCCTGCGCCTGCGCCTCGACGGGCGCGGGCCGGACGATCTCGGAGAACGGGTCGGGCCGGCGCGGCGGCCCCTCCGCGCAGCGCGGGGCGGTGCAGGCGCGCCGGAGCGGCGCGGCGGTCGCCACCCGGGCGACCGGATGCGGCGCGGCCGCGGTGCGGATCTCCGGCAGGACGAAGCTCGGCGGCACCTGCGCGAAGGCGATGGCGGCCGGCAACCGGGGCAGGGCGGCCTCGACCGGAGCCGCCGCATGGAAGGCGTGGGGCGCGACCGAGGCCGCCGGAACCGGAGCGGGCGGCGTCGGAGCCGGCTCGCGGCAGATCAGCGAGCCCGCGCCGAGGACGAGCGCCGTCACCAGGGTCGGGAGGAAGGGGAGGGAGAGGCGGCCGGAACCGCCACCGTCGAGGGCCGCGAAGGGGTCTGGCTTCGACATCCGATCCTTCGAACCTCCGCACCGTCGCGACGGCCACAGAGGTGCCCTGCATTTGCGGCGGAAGCTGGACCGTTTCCTTTCCGCTCGGTTGCGCGGCGCGATCAGGGCCGCGGGGCGAGCGCCTCGGCGCGGCGCTTCCGCCGGAACGGGGCACGCCGCTTGCCTTGCGACACGGCCGGCGGCATGCGTCGCGGCCACGCTCCGACTTGCTGCCCCGACTTGCTGCCCCGTTTGCCGCCCAACGCCGGGCCCCGATGACCGAAACCAGCCTCACCGTCGCCGTGATCGATCCGAGCCGGGCGCGTGCCGCGATCCTGGAGGAGGGCCTGCGCGCCGCCGGGATCGGCCGCGTCGTGGTGATGGCCGACACCGCCGACCTGATGGAGCGCGTCGCCGCGCTCGCCCCCGACGTGGTGGTGATCCACCTGGAGAGCCCGAGCCGCGACATCCTGGAGCAGATGTCGGGGGTCGCGCGCCACGTCGAGCGGCCGGTGGCGATGTTCGTCGACCGCTCGGACGCCACGATGATGCAGGCGGCGGTCGATGCCGGGATCTCGGCCTACGTCGTCGACGGCCTGCGGCCCGAGCGGATCAAGCCGATCCTCGACATCGCGATCCTGCGCTTCAACGCGTTCTCGCGGCTGCAGCGGGAGCTGTCGGAGGCGCGGGGCGAGCTCGCCGACCGCAAGCTGATCGAGCGCGCCAAGGGCATCCTCATGAGCATGAAGGGCCTGTCCGAGGACGAGGCCTACAAGCAGCTGCGCAAGAAGGCGATGAACGAGAAGCGGAAGATCGCCGACATCGCGCGGGCGATCGTCACCGCGGCCGACCTGCTCGGATGAGGGCGCGATGAGACTTCGCAGATGAGACTTCACCTGGGCTACGTGCCCCTCTGCGACGCGGCCCCCGTGATCGCCGCCCACGAGATGGGCTTCGCCCGCGCCGAAGGGCTCGATCTCGACCTCACCGCCGAGCCGTCCTGGGCGACGCTGCGCGACCGGCTGGCGCTCGGCTACCTCGACGCCGCGCACATCCTGGCGCCTCTGGCGCTGGCGAGCGCGCTCGGGCTGTCGGGGCCGCCCTCCGACCTGATCGTGCCGCTGTCGCTCAGCCTGAACGGCAACGCGATCACCCTGTCCGGCAGCCTCTGGGCGGCGATGGCGCCCGAGAGCGAGCGCCTCGCCGACGTCGCCCGCGCCTTCGCCCGGGTCGCGCGCGCGCGGAGGCAGGCTGGCAAGCCGCTGACGCTCGGCACCGTCCACCCGTTCTCCTCGCACACCTATCAGCTCCGGCTGTTCGCCGAGGCCGGCGGCCTCGACCCGGCCGCCGTCCGGCTGGTGGCGGTGCCGCCCCAGCACAGCGTCGAGGCGCTGGCGCGCGGGATCGTCGACGGCTTCTGCGCTGGCGCGCCCTGGAACGCGGTCGCGGTCGCGGCCGGCCTCGGGCGCATCGCCGCGCTCGGCTGCGAGGTGGCGCCGGACGCGCCCGAGAAGGTCCTCGCGGTCGCGCCGCGGCTCGACGGCGCGATCCCCGCCCTGGTGCGGGCCGTCGCCAGGGCAGGGCGCTGGTGCGCGGACCCGGCGAACCGCTCCGAGCTCGCCCACCGGCTCGCGCGGCGAGCCTATCTCAACCTCGATCCCGCCCTGATCGCCCGCACCCTCGAGGGCACGATCGTCCTCGACGGGACGGGTCTGCAGCGCGAGGCCCCCGACTACCTGCGCCTCGACGCGGCGGCGCAGGAGCCGCGCGCCGCGCATGCCGGCTGGGTGCTGGCGCAGATGAAGGCGGCCGGGCAGGGGCCGCTCGACGACCTCCTGCCCGCCGCGGAGGCGGTCTACCGCCCGGATCTCTACGCGGCGGCCGGACTATCCCCCGCCTGAGACCTGCGGGACGCCCGCATCCGACGGAATCGCCTGCGAGGAAACGGAACGCGGAGGCCGCGACGTCGTTATCGTCATGCCATGCCAGGTTGCCGCAAGCTCGACACCGCCTCGTCCATTCCCGCCTCGCGCGGACGCGTGGACCTCTCGGCCTATGTCCGGCACCGGGGCCGCGCGCCCCGGGCGATGAACGACAACCGGAGGGCGCGGGCAGCGCCCCCCTGGCGGTGGGCCCTCCTCATCGGCGCCGTCCCCGTCGTCGGTCTGATGGCAGCCCTCTCGACCCTCATCTAGCCGACCCGCCGGGCACAAGCCTCCTGGACGCTCGCGCCCCCCCGCCGAGCGTCCTTCCCGTGTTCGACGGGCCCGCGACGCTGCGCGGTCGAGTCGAGGGTGCATCGCGGGCCCCTGCCCGATCGGGCTTCATTCGCCTCATCTTTGTGCAGCGCACACCCTCCGCGCGAAACCGGGCACCGACCGCTCGGCCCTGCCCGGCAGGGCGCGCGAGCCTCGTCCCGCCGAACTGGCACGGAACCTGCTGAGGTGATCCGACCCGTCAACGACGACGGGCAGCACCGTCAGCGAGGCCGCTGAACCGATGTCTCCTCGCGGGCGGCGACGCTTGCCGGGAGGTCGATCGGCGGCGGCTTTTTTCGTGGCGGACGTGCCCGGCGCAATCGAGGACGAGACCCTTCCACCGATGCTCACAGCCCAGACGGATCAGGTTCCAGCCGCGGAGATCCCGCGCGAGAGGCTCGTCGTGGTCGGCAACGGCATGGCCTCGCTGCGGTTTCTCGAGCGGCTGACCGAAGGGTCGCCCGGCCGCTACGACGTCACCGTGGTCGGCGCCGAGCCGGTGGCCGCCTACAACCGGGTGCTGCTGTCCTCGCTCCTTGGCGGCGAGGTCGACGAGGCGGCCTGCGCCTTCCGCGGGCTCGACTGGTACGAGAGCCACGGCATCCGCCTGATCACCGGCGCCCCCGCCACGCAGGTCGACCGAGAGAACGCGCTGGTCGTGGTCGGCGAGACCCACGTCCTGCCGTTCGACAAGCTGGTGCTCGCGGTCGGCTCCGTGCCGATCCGTCTGCCCAAGCCCGGGATGGACCTGCCCGGCATCATCACGTTCCGCGACCTGGCGGACGTGTCGGCGATCCGGAAGGCGGCGGTCCAGCACGCCAAGGCCATCGTCATCGGCGGCGGCCTGCTCGGGCTCGAGGCGGCGGTCGGGCTGGCGCGGCTCGGCGTCGACACCACCCTGCTCCACGTCATGGACCGGCTGATGGAGCGGCAGCTCGATCATTCCGCGGCCGCCCTGGTCCGCCGGGCGATGGAGGCGCGCGGCGTCAAGGTCCTGCTCAACGCCGACACCGACCGCGTCGAGGGCGACGGCCGCGTCGAGCGCCTGATCCTGGCCGACGGCACGGTGCTGCCGGCCGATCTCGTCGTCATGTCGGTGGGCGTGCGCCCGAACCTCGCCCTGGCGCAGGGCGCGGGGATCGAGACCGGGCGCGGCATCAAGGTCGACGACCGGATGACCACCTCGGACCCGCGGATCTTCGCGCTCGGCGAATGCGCCGAGCATCGCGGCATGGTCTACGGCCTCGTCGAGCCGGCCTACGAGCATGCCGAGACCCTGAGCCGCCACCTCTCCGGGCTCGAGGCCCAGTATTCCGGCACGGCGCTCTCGACGAGCCTCAAGGTCTCGGGGCTGCCGGTGTTCTCCGCGGGCGTGGTCGACACGCCCGACACCGCGGAGGCGATCGTGATGAGCGATCCGGGCGCCGGCCTCTACCGCAAGCTCCTGGTCGAGCGCGACCGCCTGATCGGCGCGGTCTTCGTCGGCGACATCGGCGAGCAGGGCCTGTGCAAGACCCTGATCCGCACCGGCGCGCCGGTCGGGGATCAGATCGACGACCTGATGTTCGGGCGCCCCGCGGCGCCCCCGGCCGAACCCCTCGCCAAGAATCTGGCAGCGTGAAGGAGGCAGACCATGGCTGAAGACTTCAACGCCGAACAGCAACGCTACCTCGAAGGCTTCGCCTCGGGCGTCGCCGCCGCCCGCCTCACCGGCGGCCTCGCCCTCGGCCAGGGCGGTCCGCCGCCCGAGCCGACCGGGCCGGACGCGATCCACATCAAGGCGCAGGACCGCACGGTGAAGGCCGGCGGCAAGCTCTGCGAGCAGGAGAAGTGGAAGCGCGCGGAGAACCCGTTCGAGGGCCACAACCGGCTGAAGGTGGAGGCCGCCACCGGCAAGGCCCCGAAGCCGGAGGACAACTTCCGCTGGCGCTACCACGGACTGTTCTGGGTCGCCCCGAACCAGACCTCGTTCATGGCGCGCCTGCGCATCCCCAACGGCATCCTGCACCATTGGCAGTTTTCCGGCGTCGCCGACCTCGCCGACGCGCATGGCGGCGGCTACGTCCACGTCACCACGCGGGCGAACCTCCAGGTGCGCCACATCGCGCCCGAGCACGCCCAGCCCTTCCTCGACGGGCTCGTCGACATCGGGCTGACGGCGCGCGGCGCGGGCGCCGACAACATCCGTAACGTCACCGGCTCGCCCACCGCCGGGATCGACGCCCAGGAGCTCCTCGACACGCGTCCGCTCGCCAAGTCCTGGAACAACTGGATCATCAACGACCAGTCGCTCTACGGCCTGCCGCGCAAGTTCAACGTCGCCTTCGACGGCGGCGGCATCGTCGCGGTGCTGGAGGAGACCAACGACATCGGCTTCCAGGCGATCGAGGTGCTGGAGGGCGCGAGCGTCGCGCCGGGCGTGTGGATGCGCCTGGTGCTCGGCGGCATCTCCGGCCATCGGGACCTCGCCCGCGACACCGGCATCGTGCTGAGGCCGGAGGATTGCAACGCGGTCTCGGATGCGATCATCCGGGTGTTCATCGAGAACGGCGACCGGACCAACCGCAACAAGGCGCGGATGAAGTACGTCCTCGACGCCTGGGGCTTCGACAAGTACCTCGCCGCCGTCGAGGAGAAGCTCGGGCGCAAGCTCGACCGGGTCGACCCCGCCCACGTCGCGCCGCGCCGCACCACCGACCGATTCGCCCATGTCGGCGTGCATGCGCAGGTCCAGCCCGGGCTGAACTGGGTCGGCGTGATCCTGCCGGTCGGCAAGATCATGAGCGACCAGGTCCGCGCGCTCGCGCGGATCGCGCAGGAATGCGGCGACGGGCAGATCCGCATGACGGTCTGGCAGAACTTCCTGTTCTCCGGCGTGCCCGACGCCAAGGTCGCCGAGGTGGAGGCGCGGGTGCAGGCGCTCGGGCTCACCACGAAGGCCGCCGGCATCCGTGCGGGGCTCGTCGCCTGCACCGGCTCGAACGGCTGCAAGTTCGCCGCCGCCGACACCAAGGGCGACGCGATGATCATCGCCGACCACGTCGAGGCCGCGCTGCCGGAGCTCGACGTGCCGGTCAACGTGCACGTCACCGGCTGCCACCACAGCTGCGCCCAGCACTACATCGGCGACATCGGCCTGATCGGCGCCAAGGTGGTGGTCTCGGAGGAGGGCGACACCGTTCCGGGCTACGACGTCGTGGTCGGCGGCGGCTTCGCCGAGAACCCGAAGATCGGCACCGAGATCTGGACCGCGATCAAGGCGGAGGACGCGCCGTCCCGCGTCGAGGCGCTGCTGCGCACCTACCTCGCCCGCCGCACCGGGCCGGACGAGAGCTTCCAGACCTTCACGGCGCGCACCGGGCCGGAAGCCCTGCGCGACCTTGCCGAAGACCAGCCAGCCCTCAAGGCAGCCGCATGAGCGAGCACGTCTCTCCCCCCCTCGTCCTCGTCCCCGAGAACGCCCCGTTCTCCGCCGACCAGCGCTCGTGGCTGTCGGGCTACTTCGCCGCCCTCCTCGGCCCGGCGGTCGAGGGCGCCACCGCCCTGGCCCCCGGCGACATGGCCGGCGGCCCCAAGCTCGCCGACAACGACGACGCGCCCTGGCACGACCCGTCGCTGCCGATCACCGAGCGCATGGAGATGGCCAAGGCCCGGCCCGAGCCGCAGAAGCTCATGGCGGCGATGGCGCAACAGGATTGCGGCCAGTGCGGCTACAATTGCGCCGACTACGCCAACGCCATCTTCCTCAAGAGCGAGGCGCGTCTGAACCTCTGCCAGCCCGGCGGCAAGGAGACGCTCCGGATGCTGAAGAAGCTCGACGAGGAGTTCGGCACGGGCGACGCCGCCGCGCCGGCCGCGGCCGCAGGCGAGGCGGCGGCGGACAAGGCCGCCGACCTCGGCCCCCTCGGCTTCTGCCGCGAGAACCCGGTGGAGGCGATCTTCCTCGGCCGCCGCCGGCTCAACGAGCCGGGCGGCGAGAAGGAGACGTGGCACGTCGAGTTCGACCTCAGGGACACGCCGATCAGCTACGAGGCCGGCGATTCGCTCGGCCTGTTCCCGGCCAACGCGCCGGCGCTCGCCGACGCGGTGATCGCCGAGCTCGGCGCCCGCCCCGAGCGGGTGATCGGCGGCAAGACCCTGCGCGACCGGCTGATCGCCGACTACTCGCTCGGCGCCGCCCCCGATGGGCTCTATCAGCTGCTCTCGCTGCTGACCTCCGGCGAGGCCCGGCGGAAGGCCAAGGCGCTCTCGGCCGGCGAGGACCCGGACGGCGACGCCGCCTATCTCGACGTGCTCGGCGCCCTGCACAAGTTTCCCGGCGCGCGCCCGGACGCCGAGGTCTTCCTCGAAGCCCTCGACGAGCTGCAGCCGCGGCTCTACTCGATCTCGTCCTCGCCGAAGATGGATGCGGGCAAGGTCTCGCTGACGGTGGACGCGGTGCGCTACAACCACCGCTCGCGCCTCCGGCTCGGCGTCGCCTCGACGCATCTCGGCGAGCGCATGCCCGAGCAGACCCGGGCGAAGATCTACCTGCAGAAGGCGCACGGCTTCGGGCTGCCGAAGGACCTCGCCACCGACGTGATCATGTGCGGCCCCGGCACCGGCATCGCGCCGTTCCGGGCCTTTCTGCGCGAGCGCGCCGCGACGCAGGCGCCTGGGCGCAACTGGCTGTTCTACGGCCACCAGCGCCAGGCAAGCGACTTCTTCTACAAGGACGAGCTCACCCGGATGCGCGACGACAAGGTGCTGACGCGCCTGTCGCTGGCCTGGTCGCGCGACGGCACCGAGAAGACCTACGTCCAGGACCGCATGCGCGAGAACGGCGCCGACCTGTGGAAGTGGCTGGAGGGGGGCGCCCACTTCTACGTCTGCGGCGACGCCAAGCGCATGGCCAAGGACGTGGAGCGCGCGATCATCGACGTCGCCGCCCAGCACGGCGGCAAATCCCCCGACGAGGCGGTGGCCTATCTCGGCGCGCTGAAGAAGGCCGGGCGCTACCAGGCCGACGTGTACTGAGCCGACAGGGCCGCCCTCCCGCTCGCGCGGGAAGGGCGGCGCTGGCAGAGCCCGGCCCGACTCTTGCTGCCTCCGCCGGCGCCGGCCGACGTCGTGAATACGAGGACCCTGCCATGACCGTGCACGTGCCGGAGCCCCAGGTCTCGAACCAGCAGGGCGCGAACCAGGCTGCGGCGGTTCGGACCACCTGCCCCTATTGCGGCGTCGGGTGCGGGGTGATCGCGACGCCGGACGGCAAGGGCGGCGCCGGGATCGCCGGGGACACCGCGCACCCGGCCAATTTCGGCCGCCTGTGCTCGAAGGGCTCGGCGCTCGGCGAGACGCTGGGCCTGGAGAACCGCCTGCTGCACCCGCACGTCGACGGCGCGCGGGTGTCGTGGGAATCGGCGCTCGGCACCGTCGCCGGCGCCTTCCGCCGCACGGCCGAGACCCACGGGCCGGACGCGATCGCGTTCTACCTGTCCGGGCAGCTGCTCACCGAGGATTACTACGTCGCCAACAAGCTCGCGAAGGGCTTCCTCGGCACGCCGCACGTCGACACCAACTCGCGCCTGTGCATGTCGAGCGCGGTCGCCGCCCACCGCCGGGCCTTCGGCTCCGACACCGTGCCGGGCTGCTACGAGGACCTCGACGAGGCCGACGTCATCGTGCTCGTCGGCTCGAACACCGCCTGGTGCCACCCGATCCTGTTCCGCCGGATGGTGGACGCGCGCACGACGCGCGGCACCAAGCTCGTGGTGGTCGACCCGCGCCGGACCGAGACCGCGGAGGAGGCCGACCTGTTCCTCGGCCTCAGGCCCGGGACCGACAGCGCGCTGTTCTCGGGCCTGCTGGTGCATCTCGACCGCATCGGCGCGTGCGACGCCCGCTTCGTGACCGACCACACCTCCGGCTACGAGGGCGCGCTCGAGCGGGCGCAGTCGATCGCGCCGACGCTGGCCGCCACCGCGGCGGCGACCGGCCTGTCGGAGGCGGACGTCTCCGCCTTCTTCGACCTGTTCGCCGCCACGCAGCGCGTCGTCACCGCCTTCTCGCAGGGCGCGAACCAGTCGGCGCAGGGGACCGACAAGGGCAACGCGATCATCAACTGCCACCTCGCCACCGGGCGCATCGGGCAGCCGGGCGCGGGGCCGTTCTCGCTGACCGGCCAGCCCAACGCCATGGGCGGGCGCGAGGTCGGGGGGCTGGCCAACATGCTGGCCGCCCACATGCACTTCGCGCCGGAGGAGGTCGACAAGGTCCGCCGCTTCTGGAACGCGCCGAACCTTATCACCGGCGAGGGGATGAAGGCGGTGGCGCTGTTCGACGCGGTCGCCCGCGGCAAGATCAAGGCGCTCTGGGTGATGGGGACCAACCCGCTGGTCTCGATGCCGCAGGCCGACACGATCAAGGAGGCCCTGAAGGGCCTCGACCTGCTCGTCGTCTCCGAGGTGATGGCCGATTCCGACACCGCCCGCGCCACGGCCCGGAAGACCGTGCTGCTGCCGGCCCTGGCCTGGGGCGAGAAGGACGGCACGGTCACCAATTCCGAGCGCCGGATCACGCGCCAGCGCCGCTTCCTCAAGGCGCCGGGCGAGGCGCGGCCGGACTGGGCGGTGCTCGCCGACGTCGGGCGCCGCCTCGGCCACGGCGCCGCCTTCGGCTTCACTTCGGCGGCGGCGGTGTTCCGCCAGCACGCCGCGCTGTCGGCGTTCGAGAACAACGGCACCCGCGACTTCGACATCGGCGCGCTCGCCGACATCGGGGACGCCGCCTACGAGACGAACCTGCCGGTGCAGTGGCCGCTGACGAAGCGCGGCGGCACGAAGGCACGGCTTTTCGCCGACGGCCGCTTCTTCACCTTCGACAAGCGCGCCCGCTTCGTCGCGGTGCAGGCGCCGGCCCTGGCGCAGGCGACGAGCGCGGCGATGCCCTTCGTGCTCAACACCGGCCGGGTGCGCGACCACTGGCACACGATGACGCGGACGGGGAAGAGCCAGCGGCTCTCGGCTCATCGCCCGGTGCCCTTCGTCCAGGTGCATCCGCGCGACGCCGCCGCCGCGGGCCTGGCCGAGGGCGGCCTCGCCCGGGTCTCGACCGCGCACGGCGCCGCCGAGCTGGAGGTGATCGTCACCGAGGCGGTGGCGCCCGGCAACCTGTTCATGCCGATGCACTGGAACGATTCGAACGCCTCGATGGCCCGCGTCGGGGCGCTGGTCCGCGGCGTGCCCGACCCGCTTTCGGGCCAGCCCGAGCTGAAGGCGACGCCGGCGGCGATCCAGGCTGCCGCCTACCGCTCGCGGGGCTTCCTGCTCAGCCGCGACCCGGTCGCGGCGCCCGCCGGATGGTGGTGGGCGCGCGCCACGATCGCCGGCGGCGCGGGCCTGCAATTCGCCACGCAGGACGGGTCGCGCGAGGCCATGCTGCTGATGCGCGGCTTGTTCCAGGGGCTGGAGCTCGCCGAGTACGCCGACCACGCCCGCGGCCGCTACCGCTGCGCGGTCTATGACGGCGAGCGCCTCCTCGCCTGCCTCGCGTTCGGTCCCGACGCGGGCCGGCCCGACTGGGAGGCGGCCAAGGCTCTGTTCGCGGAGGCGGTGCCCGGCGCGGCCGAGCGCCGCGCCCTGCTCTCGGGCCGCGCCGCCACCGCCGGGGCGGGGCCGGTGGTCTGCGCCTGCCACGGGGTCGGGCTCGACGTCATCACGGCGACCATCGCGGGCGGAGCGGGCTCCGTCGAGGCGGTGGGCGCGGCCTGCAAGGCCGGCACGAATTGCGGCTCGTGCATCCCTGAGATCCGCAAGCTGCTGCCGGAGGCGCTTGCGCGCGACGCCGCGTAGTATCAGGTTCGTCCGTGACCCTGCCGAGATCCAAGCCGACCCTCATGAGCACGCCCCGCCAGCCGCGCGAGACCCGCGCCGGCCTCGAGCCCCTCGCCGTCCTACCCGTCTTCGTGCCGCTGCAGGGGAAGCGCGCGGTGCTGGCCGGCTCGAACGGCGGCGCGCCGTGGAAGGTGAAGCTGCTCGCCGCCGCCGGCGCCCACGTCGACGTCTACGCCGCCGAGCCGAGCGAGGAGATGCGCAACGTTCCGGGCGAGATCGTCGCCGGCAGCGTGACCCTACACGAGCGGGCCTGGACGCCGGACGACCTGTGGGGCTCGGCCTTCTGCATCGGCGCAATGGAGGACGAGGCCGAGTGCGTCGCCTTCGTCGCGGCCGCGCGCGGCACCGGCGCCATCGTCAACGCCGTCGACCGGCCGCATCTCTGCGACGTGAAGTTCGGCGCCATCGTCAACCGCTCGCCGCTGGTGGTGGGCATCTCGACGGAAGGCGCGGTGCCGGTCTTCGGGCAGACCGTGCGGGCGCGCATCGAGGCGATGCTGCCGCGCGGGTTTTCGCGTTGGGTCGCGGCGGCGCGGGACTGGCGCGAGGGCGTCACCGCCCGCTTCCACGGGTTCAGCGAGCGCCGCGGGTTCTGGGAGCGCTTCTCGGACCTGGCCTTCGCCGAGCCCGACCGGGCCCCAACGCAGGCCGACCTCGACAGGCTGCTCGCGCAGACCGAGGCCGCGCCGAAGGGCGGGGCGGTGACGCTGGTCGGCGCCGGGCCGGGCGATGCCGAGCTGCTGACGCTGAAGGCGCTGCGGGCCCTGCGCAACGCCGACGTCATCCTCTACGACGACCTCGTCGCCCCCGAGATCCTGGACTACGCCCGCCGCGAGGCGCGCACGATGCTGGTCGGCAAGACCGGCCACGGCCCTTCCTGCCGCCAGGACGACATCAACGCGCTGATGGTCTCGCTCGCCAAGTCCGGCAAGCAGGTGGTGCGCCTCAAGTCCGGCGACCCGCTGATCTTCGGCCGCGCCGGCGAGGAGATCGAGGCCTGCCGGCAGGCCGGCATCCCCGTCGCCGTGGTGCCCGGGATCAGCGCGGCGCAGGGCGCGGCCGCCTCCCTCGGCGTCTCGCTCACCCACCGCGACGCGGCGCGCCGCCTGCAATACGTCACCGGCCACGACCGCCGCGGCGCGCTGCCGGACGACCTGAACTGGGGCGCGCTCGCCGACCCTTCGGTCACCACCGTGGTCTACATGCCCAAGCGCACCCTGCGGGTGCTGCTGGACCGCGCGGTGGCCGAAGGCTTGGCACCGGCGACGCCCGCTCTGGTGGTGTTCAACGCGACGCGGCCCAACCAGGCGGCGCTGCGGGGCACGGCGGCCGATCTCGCGGAGCGGGTCGAGGCTTCGCTGCTCGAAGGACCGGCGATCCTGATGGTGGGCGACGCTCTCAAGGAACAGAGTGTCGCGGACTGCGTCGAGCAGGCGCAGATCGCGATCTAGACCCGGCCGCTTCCCGTCTGCAGCCAGCCCGATCGTGACGCCGGACGCATCGTGAGGGCGTCGCGCGGGCACCTGCCGAACCGGGTTCCAGGCCAGGGAGGCGCACGACGGAACGCGGGCCTGAGGCAAAGCGCCGGGGGCCTCCGAGGTGCCCCGACCTTGCCTCCCGCGGCCGCCCATGCTGTTCCAGCCGCCGTCGCGAGAAGGTCACCTCCATGCGCCGCGCCCTCCTGCCCATCATCGCCTTCGTGCTCGGTTTCGTCGGGCTCACGGCGGCGGCCGTGTTCACGCTGATGCCGGAGCGGACGGAGGTGGCGGCCTCGAGCGTCGGCGGGCCGTTCGCGCTGATCGACCAGGACGGCAAGGCGGTCACCGAAGCCGACTTCGCAGGCGCCACGCACCTCGTGTTCTTCGGCTTCACCCACTGCCCCGACATCTGCCCGACCACGCTGCAGCAGATCTCGGACGTGCTGGCGGCGTTGGGGCCGAAGGCCAAGGCGATGAAGGTCGCCTTCATCACCGTCGATCCCGAGCGGGACACGCCGGCGAGCCTCAAGGCCTACCTGTCGAGCTTCGATCCGCGGATCGCCGGGCTCACCGGCAGCCCGGCGCAGGTGGCGGCGGCCGTGAAGGCCTATCGTGCCTACAGCCGCAAAGTGCCGGGCAAGGACGGCGACTACACGATGGAGCACACCGCGCTGGTCTACGTGATGGACGGCAGGAACCGCTTCCTCGGCGCGCTCAACCTGATGCGCCCGGCCGACGAGACCGCGGCGGAGCTCGCGCGGCGGATCTGAGCATCCGGCGCGGGCCTCACGCCGCCGGGCGCCGCGGACGCAGCAGGCCGCTGCGCGAGGTGCGCGACAGCCCGTGCTCGGTCTTGTTCCAGCGCGAGGGCGCACGGACGAACTCGATCACCGCGAGCCACGCGGCGACGCTCACCAGGGCGAAGTAGAGCAGCATCCCGGGCACGAACCACAGCAGGTCCCACCAGCCCCGGCGGATGCAGCCGAGCGCCGCCGGCAGGACCAGGGCCGCGGATCCCGCCAGGAACAGGGTGATCGCGACGGCGAGCGGCAGGTTCGGCCAGGGCTCGGGCGCGGCCGGGATCTCCTGGAGCAGGAAGTCGGCGCCCGCCCAGACGAGGAAGATCGGATAGACCAGGGCCGAGGCGACGGCGCCGGGCAGCAGCGTCACGGCGCAGAGCGCGTCGAGGCGCCCGAGCTGCCGGCAGGTCTCGGCGGGGCGGCGGCCGTAGGTGACGGTGGTCTGCAGGAACCCCTTCATCCAGCGGACGCGCTGGTGCAGCCAGGCCGGCAGGTTGTTCGGCGCCTCCTCGATCGTCGCGCTCGGCAGGTCGCCGACCTCGTAGCCGGCGCAGGCCAGCCGCATCCCGAGATCGGCATCCTCCGTGACGTTGCGCGCGTCCCAGCCGTGCAGCTTGCGCAGCACCTCGGTGCGCACGTGCATCGAGGTCCCGCCGAGCGGCATCGGCAGGCGCCACTGCGCCAGCGCCGGATTGAGCACGTCGAACAGGCCCGCATACTCGATGGCGAAGCACCGGGCGATCCAGGAATCCTCCGCGTTGTCGATCACCAGCCGGCCCTGGAGGCAGGCGGTGCGGGCGGGCGCCCGCGCGAAGATCTCGGCGGCGAGCCGGAGCTGGCCGGGATCGGGCACGTCCTCGGCGTCGTAGACCACGAGCAGCTCGCCGCGGGCGAGCGGCAGGGCGACGTTGAGCGCCCGCGGCTTCGTCCGCGGCCGGCCGTCGGGCACCGCGATCACCTCGAAGCGGGCGGGCAGGGGGACCTCCGCCAGCGCGGCGATCGTGCCGGCATCGTCGGCCTCGACGACGAACTTCAGGTCGAGCTTGGCCGCCGGATAGTCGCGGTATTATGCAGCAACCTCACCCAAAAGCGTTGAGATGATGTAGGAGGTTTTTATCACAGGTGACGAAAAATCACGGTTCCTTGTATGAGAAGATCAGCCTTCGAGCATTGTCGTGGCAGACAGGTTGATTTATATGTCAACGGACGCCGTTTTGAAAGTGCTGTGTCAAAGTGGCGCACTCATTAAGTGGGAGGCCGAGCTTGATGACGATGAGTCTCCGCAGAGACGGATCTACCTAGCTCCTGATGTTCATGCTTGGCTTAACCCACCTGAGGGTTCGAAAAAGAGTGACGTCAAGTATGCTGCAGGAGTGAGGCGGTTCTTGAAAGGATTTATTGTAGGAGAGAATTTTGATGATGTAATTAAGCTAAAAAATCTTGATGTAGATGAATTCGATGATCCAGATCAAGGTATTTGGGCCATCCGAGTTCAGCGTGAGCCAAAAACTCGTATATTTGGGGGCTTCCCGCACGAAAATGTTTTCGTAGGAACCCATGTGTATTTACGATCCGAATTGCCAAAAAAGAAATGGACGAATGAAAAATCGAAGGTTCTGACGCAATGGTCAGGAAGATACAAAGCTCTGGTGGGTGATGCCGAAAAACAAGTTGTCGGGATGCTCCCAAGACTAAGAAATAGAACGCGCGCTCAATTAACAAGCAACACTAAAGGTAGGCGCAATGGCTGACGTTATAGAATTCTCAGAAAGAGAAAAGGCTGACATTGAAGCCGACTCGTATTTTACGACACTAGAGGCCATTGAATTTGCGGCCTCAAAGGCTGATGAGGCAGGTATAAGCCCGGCGATTATTTCAAAAAGATCGGGCATCGACGCTGGTAGTCTGTCTAAGCTTTTAAATGGTAGAAAAAGAAATATTACATTAAAAACGCTTTTCACGGTGATGAAGGCAATGAACCGAAAGGTCTACATTTTATCGGAGGATAGGAAAGACATAAAAAACCGTAAACCAAATTTTAATTTTGATCACGAAAAACTTTTGGATGCAGATTTTGAGGTTACTAATCAGGGTACCGTTCATTTGATTGGACGAACTAGCAATACTAGAGCCAAAAGCCTCAGCACGTTTGCAAAGGTTGGCACCAAATGAGCCGAGCATTCACTGTCGATATGATGTGCATATGTGAATATGCCACTCAAGATGTGACAGGTAGGGCGATGCTCGCTGGAATATTTCCCGGCACGATAGGGTTCGAAAGTCAGCCAACAGTTTGGCCGCAAAACTTCATCTCGATATTCATTTCGCCCAAGAATAAGAAATTCAGTTTTTCAATTAAGCTTCTTGATAAAGATAAACACAATATCATTACCTTCAACGGAAATTATGAAAATGCCGTTGAGCCAGACGCGAGAGAGCGGATAGTCTTTATGGGGCAAATACCGCCCGTGAAATTTACAGGCGCCGGGGATCACGAATTAGTAGTCATGCAGGGAAAGCATGTCGTTGAAACTCGTACATTCCCAGTGACAATCGGAAGTCAGTTGCCAATGCAGCTTGGCAATATCAGCATCACGCATGAAATGAACGATATAGATTAATCTTTCATTTTCCAGACGCGGACGTTTTTGTCTCGTCCGGCGTCTTCAATCCGGCCGTGGGCTTGGGCACGAACTAGTGATTGGATGAGTCGATATGCGACGGCCTTCCGAAGCATCCGATCGCTCTCATCCCACCGTTTCGCGCGGATCACAGCCAACGCTATCTCGCGTGTGGTCAGTGGCTTACCAGCTTCAGCGAGCGCTGCCTTGCACAGCCCAAACATCTCCCCATAGGCGAACATGCGGTTGAGATGGGCGTAGGCAGGGAAGCGGGTCTGAGTGGTCGGTGAGAGGTCGTAGAGCGCCAGCACTGCCGTGATGCTCGATAGGTCGCGCTCTGCCACGGCGAGTTGGCGCCGTAGCTCCGTGATGTGTGCTTCAATCTCGTTGCGCTTGGCGGTGAGGGTGTTGACGACCTGGGGGATTGCCATCTCAGGCGGCCTTCGCCGTGTGACGCTGCCAGTAGCCCTTCCAGACCTGAGACGGGGCGTGGTTGAGGGCAGCGCCGGTGATGAGGGCGTACTGCTCGCCGTTGCTCACCCGGCGGTGGTTCTCACGCCAAGCCATCTCGCCAGCGTAGGCGCCGAGGTAAGGACCGGCGACGTGGTGGTGGACACCCATCTCAGCGCGGCGAAGGCGGGAGAAGAACGACTCGGCCTGATTGGTGCAGGCGTCGTCAAAGCTGTAGCCCTCCTGGTGATTGATGCGGCGGGTGGCGAAGCTCTTGTGGAGCCGATCCCAGCCCTTCGCCTCGTCAGCATGGATGACGGAGCCAGGAGCGACGCGGGTCTCGATGGTGGGGACAGCCTCAGCCTCGGCGCGAACCACGAAGGTGACGGCCTTACCGGCGCGCTCGCGGATGACGATGACGACGCGGCGCTTGCCGGTCTGGTTCTCAGCAAGGCGACGGTCGCGGCGATCGGCCTTCATGTTCTCGGGACGGACGTGGCCGCCGAAATAGGCGCCATCGACCTCCACCGTGCCGGAGGCGGTGTGCGCAGCCGCCTCAACCGCCACAGCCTCGCGCAGCTTGTGAGCCATGACGAAGGCGGTGCGATACTGAACGTCGAGGTCGCGGGAAAGCTGCAGGGCGCTGTGGCCCTTCGCGCCGTTAGCGAAGATCGCGATGGCGAGCAGGTGGTCGCGGATCGGGAGCTTGCGGCTGGCGAAGATGGTGCCGCTCGTGACGCTGTACTGATGGCGGCAACCACCGCACTTGAACAGCTTGCGGGTCGCGATGAAGGAGTGCTTCAGGCAGCCGCAGCGGGGGCAGAACGGAGCGCCCTTGGTGTCGGCCCAGCGGATCGCCTTGAACACGTCCCACGCCGCATCGTCCGAAAGACGCGCGACCTGGGCGAGGGAGAGGGACCGGGCTGCTTTGGAGAGAAGGAAGTGCTGGGCCACGACGTCACCTGAACGTTTTGCGTTGAGGTGAACCCTATTAGCTCAAATCGGTGCAGTCAACGCTTTTAACCCGCTTGCCGCAAAAAACCTCATGCGGTAGTTCTGAGGCACGATGACACCTGAGCACTGCCGCGCCGCAAGAGCCTGGTTGGGTTGGTCGCAAGGCGACCTCTCCAAGCGCGCCAGCATTGGTTTGAGCACGATCCGGTCGTTTGAGAACGGGTTACGCTCGCCGATCGCCAACAACCTGATGGCGATGCGGCGTGTGTTCGAGTCGGCCGGCATCACCTTTATGGATGAGCCGGCCGGGATCACTTACGAGGGCGTCGAGCCTTCGCCCGAGAAGAACGGCACCGGGACGGCGCCGTAGTGTGAGAGGCCGCGCACGATCTTAGAGACCGTGCCGCCGTTCACACAGAAGTAGAAAGCCGCTCGGGACTGACTCCATCCCATCACAAGGACGGCGTGGAGGATGTGGCAAGCAGTCTGGTGCTCGCAGGGGAACTCGTTGGGCATAGCTGGTCCTTAACGCCATCAGGCGATTTGCAAGGGACCGGCTTGAACGAGACGACCAAAAGTGCGACTCTCAGCGTGTAGCGCTGTCGCTTTTGATCGCTGTCCAAGCCGGATGGTATCTGGAAACGATGGTTCTGGCTCGGGCCGGTGTTAGCGCACCAGCCCGAGCCGTTACCCTCTTCTGAGGGCATGGTGGCCGACCATGGCATTCTCCTTCGTTTGCGCCGGTCAGGACGCGGGGTGGAATGGATGAGCTAGTGTCCGTAGATCATTTTACGGACCTCAGGATCTTCTAGCTCGGCATCTGAGCCGTGCGACGCGCCCGCGTCGTGCGGCTCATTCTTGTACGAAGGTAGGACGTAGAACGCCCCGTCCTTCTTCAAACGTTGTTGGCGGATTAGGCGATTGATCGCGCTATAACCATATTGCGGGTTGCGATCGAGACGTGCCGCGTACTCCTCATGTTGGCGAAGTCGAGACATGACATCGCGCGGGAGCATCCGCGAACTATCATCGAAATAGCTAAGGATTACGGCGGTTACTCCGCTAGTGGGATGACCTTCTGCGTCCTCATCTATCTCTCCTTTCTCGGAAAGGTGCTTGAAAACCTCAGGAAGGTAAAATTTGTCGCCGTGTTTTACTAGCCTATTATCTTGTACCATCCGGCTAAGTGCGTTGTATATTCCGTTTGGATTGCGAATTAGCCGATCCTTTGCTTCCACCGGGCCAGCTTCCCGAATATATTGAACGATATCTCGGGGCTGCAATCCTGCGGTAACAGCTTTGAACGCATCACTGATCACGTCACGCCATATAGAAGCTCGCTCCGGACCCTCTCGAGCGCCCTCAATTGCTTCCTCTATGCCTTGTATGAGGCTACGTGGAGCAATCAGGCGTACAGCCTCGTACCAACGATCTTCGTCAGCCAGCTTCTGTTGAAGCGCTTCTACTTCGGCAACGATCTCCTCACGCTTCAACCTTCGCGCGAGGATGTCCTCGCGGGTCAAGCTGAAGCTCCAAGGGGATGATTCGGCCACGCACCATTCTCCAGTCCGAAGAGCATGCCCGGCTCCTCAAAAAATTGCAAGCCACCCTCCCATGAGAGAGAGATGAGTTGAGGGGTGGAAGGGTAGGAGTCTCGACCCTTTGACGAGTTGACGCTTAGAACCTTAGGAGGTGCCGGGCATTCTCATCGGCCAGCCGAGAGGGATGAATGGCTTGGCGGCCTGCCCACATCAACGCTTTTGGGTGAGGTTGCTGCATAATACCGGATAGTCGAGCCGGGCCAGCGCCGAGACGAGCCGCGGCACCACGCGGGCCTCGCGATAGAGCGCCACGAGGACGGTGTAGGTCGGCAGGTCGCGGTCGCTCAGGGGCGAGGCGATCGGCGGCGGGACGGTCGGGACGCCGACGAACACGGCGCCGACGCGGAAGATCGCCATCACCAGGAACAGCGTCTGCGCCGCCACGACCAGGATCATCGCGAGGAACGGGGGCAGGGCCTCGAACACCACGATGCCGGCGCACGCCACGAGCGCGACCAGCGCCAGGGCCGGCCCCAGGGGACGGCTGCCGAAGGCCCAGTCCGGCGCCTTCGCCTCGAGGTCGTCGACCGCGTAGCCGGCGATGGCCTCGGGGATCGCCGCGAACAGGGCCGCGCGCAGGCGGGTCGGGCTCGTCACCGCCGGCATCCGCCCGCGCGGGCTGCGCCCGGCGAGCAGCTCGGCGATCTGCCGCCCGCGCGGCGCCAGCACCGCCGGGGCGGGGGCCCCGAGGACCAGCGGCGCCATGCCGAGCGAGAGGCTGTCGGGAAAGCGCGCGCCCATGCCGAGCGGGATCGGCCCGTCGAGGTAGGCCGCGTCGAGCGCGCGGGCGAGCGCCCGGTAATACGGCTCCTCGTCCATCAGCCCGGCCCGCAGCAGCGCGGTCGCCGCATCGGTGCCGCTCGCCTCGGCCAGCGCCGCGGCCCGGCGGAGCAAGGCCGCGTCGACGCCTTCGGCCGCCAGGAACGCGATCTCCGGCGGCAGGCCCGGTGCGCCGAGGGGCGGGCCCAGGAAACGGAGGAACGACACGGGGCCGGCTGCCGTCGGCTCCGGGACGTGCTAAGGCGGGGGCGTGAGCCGGACCCCCTCCCCATCGCGCCGTCGGCGCCCCGCGATCATAGGTGCGCCCGGCCCCGGCGCAAGCACGATGTCCTCGATCAAGACTATTCTCTTAGCCGTCGGCCTCTGCGTCGCGACGATGCCGCAGGCGGGCGCCCAGGATCGTGCCGGTCAGGTGCGTGCCGGCCAGCCCGCCGCCGGCAGCCCCGCGCCCGCCGCCGTGACGGTGCCCAACTTCTGGAACCCGCGCAGCCGCGGCGAGCGGGTCGAGGCGCCGCAGACCGGCCGGGCCGTGCGCTTCCTGACCGACGACGAGTTCCCGCCGCTGCACTTCGCAGGCCCCGACGGAAACCCGACGGGCTTCGTGGTGGAGCTGGCCCGCGCCGTCTGCGAGAAGCTGTCGATCACCTGCACCGTGCAGGCCCGGCGCTTCGACACCCTCCTCGACGGCCTGACGGACAAGCAGGGCGACGTCGTCGCCGCCGCGATCCCGCTGACGCCGACGCTGCGGGCGACGTTCTCCGCGACGCGCCCGTATTTCCGGTGGCCGGCGCGCTTCGCCGCCCGCGTCGACCGCGGCCTGCCGGCTCCCTCGGCGAGCGCGCTGGCGGGCAAGTCGGTGGCGGTGGTCGGCGGCAGCGCCCACGCCGCCTACCTCCAGGCGTTCTTTCCCAAGGCCGAGGCGAAGCCGTTTTCCGACCTCGCCGCGGCGGAAGGCGCGGTGAAGCGCGGCGAGGCCGACTACGTCTTCGCCGACGGGCTCGGCCTCGCCCTCTGGGTCGGCGGCCTGGAGGCGGGCAATTGCTGCGCGCTCGTCGGCGGCGACTACCTCGAGAACCGCTACTTCGGCGAGGGCATCGGCCTGATCACCCGGCCCGAGGACGCGGCCCTGTCGCGCGCGCTGGACGACGCGCTGCAGCGGGTGTGGGACGACGGGAAGTACACCGAGCTGTACCTGCGGTTCTTCCCCGTCAGCCCGTTCTGATCCGCATTGCGTCCGGGACCGACGCGTCTCCTTTTCCGCAGGCGTTCCTGCGGGTATCCTCGGCGCGGTCCTGCGAAGGGGCGGTCCTGCGAAGGGGCGAGCCCGCAAACGGCGTGAGGCGGCCATGACGGCTCCGAGCCCGTTCGAGCGCATCCTCGCCGCCCGCGTCGCGGACCGTCACCGGACGGCGCGAGGCCTCGCGGCACGGATCGTGTCCGACGTCGAGGCGCAGGGTCGCGCGATCAGCCTCATCGGCTCGCTGGCGACCGGGCGTTTCCGGCTGCATTCCGACATCGACCTCCTGGTGCGCGGGCCGATCGATCCGGCCGAACGCGCCGCCGTCGAGCGGGCGGTGGCTGCGGTGATGCGCGGCACCGGCATCCCCTACGACCTGATCGATGCCTGCGATCTCACGCCGTCGCAGCGGGAGGCATTCGAGAAGGCGGTCCCGTGATCGCGTCGCGACTGCCCGCCTTCGCCAAGCCTGGTCCGAAGCTCGACCGCGCGGGCCGCGAGCTGGCGAACCTCGACGCGTTCCTCGCCGGATACGACGCCCTCCCGCCGGAGCAGCGGACGACGTGGGGGCGGCTCACGGCGATCGCGGCCGCCCTTCACAACGCTGACAACGGCATCGAGGACGTGCTGCTCGGCATCGCCAAGGACGTCGACGGGGCCGCACCGACCGGCGACACCTCGCACCAGGACCTGCTCGATCAGATGCGGGCGCAGATACCGGGCCTGCGTCCGGCCGTGCTCGACGACGAGCTCTACGTTTCGCTGATGGAGCTGAAGGGCTTTCGGCACCGCGTGCGGCACAATCACGGGTTCGACCACGACGCCGGCCGGACGGAGCAGAACCGGGCGCTGATGCAAGCGACCTTCCCGAAACTCGTCGAGGCCGTCAGGACGTTGGAGAACCGGCCGACGGGATCGGGGGCCGACGACCCAGCCGAGCGGCCGTAAAAGTCGATTTCGCATCGCGGCAAACCTCATTAGGGTGCCGCACCCGCGAAGATCCCGTGTCACAGTCCAGCGTCCCAGCCCATGTCCGCGCCCCTCCACCTCGACCCCGACCTGATCGAGGCCGCCGCCACCGCCGCCGCCTGGCCGTTCGAGGAGGCGCGCAAGCTCGTGGCCCGGCTGGAGCGCCGGCCGAAGCCGGAGGTGCTGTTCGAGACCGGCTACGGGCCGTCGGGGCTGCCGCATATCGGCACCTTCGGCGAGGTGGCGCGGACCTCGATGGTGCGCCACGCCTTCCGGGTGCTGACGAAGGACGCCGTGCCGACGCGGCTGATCGCGTTCTCCGACGACATGGACGGCCTGCGCAAGGTGCCCGACAACGTGCCCGAGCGCGCGATGCTGGCCCAGCACCTCAACCAGCCGCTGACCCGGGTGCCCGATCCGTTCGGCACGCATGACAGCTTCGGCGCGCACAACAACGCGGAGCTGCGCCGCTTCCTCGACGCCTTCGGCTTCGACTACGAGTTCCGCTCGGCCACCGACTGCTACCGCTCCGGCGTGTTCGACGCGGCCCTGATGCGGGTCGCGGAGCGCTACGACGCGGTGATGGCGATCATGCTGCCGTCGCTGCGCGCCGAGCGCTCGGCCTCGTATTCCCCGTTCCTGCCGCTGCACCCGGTGACCGGGGAGGTGATGCAGGTGGTGGTCGACGCGGTGCACGCGGACCGGGGAACGCTCGCCTGGCGCGACCCGAAGACCGGCGAGGCCTACGAGACCCCGATCACCGGCGGCCACGCCAAGCTGCAGTGGAAGCCCGACTGGGCGATGCGCTGGGTGGCGCTGGGCATCGACTACGAGATGGCCGGCAAGGACCTGATCGATTCGGTGAAGCTCTCCGGGCAGATCGCCCACGCGCTCGGGGGCGAGCCGCCGGAAGGCTTCAACTACGAGCTGTTCCTCGACGAGAAGGGCCAGAAGATCTCCAAGTCGAAGGGCAACGGGCTGACCATCGACGACTGGCTCGCCTACGGCACGCCGGAGAGCCTGAGCCTGTTCATGTACAACAAGCCGCGCGAGGCCAAGCGGCTGTTCTTCGACGTGATCCCGCGGCACGTCGACGAGGTGCTGAGCTTCTCCGAGCGCTACGCCGCGCAGGACGCCAAGCTGCGCCTGGGCAACCCCGTCTGGCACATCCATGCCGGCAACCCGCCCGCGCCGGAGCGGATCGGGGAGGGCGCGCAAGGGGGGTCCAAGGGCAGCGTGAGCTTCGCGATGCTGCTCAACCTCGTGGCGGTGGCCAACGCCGAGGAGCCGGGCGTGCTCTGGGGCTTCATCCGGCGCTACGCCGCCGACGTCGGCCCCGAGACCCATCCCGGCCTCGACCGGCTCGTCGGCCACGCGCTGGCCTACTTCCGCGACTTCGTGCGCCCGGCCAAGAGCTACCGGGCGCCGAGCCCGGAGGAGCGCGCGGCCCTCGACGACCTCTCCGCGTCGCTCTCCGAGCACGACGGCTCGACCGACCCGGAGGGCTTGCAGGCGGTGGTCTACGAGGTCGGGCGGCGGCACTTCCCGGACCTGTCGGGCAAGGGCAAGAGCCCGGACGGACGGCCCGGCGTGTCGCAGGCGTGGTTCACGACGATCTACAACGTGCTGTTCGGCGAGGCCCGCGGCCCGCGCTTCGGCTCGTTCGTGGCGCTCTACGGCGTGGCGGAGACCCGCGCGCTGATCGCCAAGGCGCTGTCGGGCGAGCTGCTGGCCGAGCACGCGGCGTTCACGGCGAGCCGCGCAGCGAAATCCGCCTGACGGGCGTTCGCGGGATCGTCACGCACCGCGCGTGACGCACCACCATCGGATCGGGCGCTCGGGGGCAGGGGCATGATCGTACGGGACCTCGCCGGGCTCGAGGCCATCTACGGCGACCACCTCGCCCCGGCCTCCGTGGTGAAGGAGAGCGAGCGGATCACCGCGCACTACGCCGCGCTGATCGCGGCCTCGCCCTTCGCGATCCTCGCCACCGCCGGCCCGGAGGGGCTGGATTGCAGCCCGCGGGGCGACGGTCCGGGCTTCGTCCGGGTCGTCGACCCGCACACCCTGGTGCTGCCCGACCGCCGCGGCAACAACCGGATCGACAGCCTGCGCAACGTCGTGCGCGATCCGCGCGTCGCCCTGCTGTTCCTGATCCCCGGCTCGGGGACGACCTTCCGCGTGAACGGGCGGGCCGTCGTCTCGGCCGATCCGGCCCTTCTGGAAAGCTTCGCCGTCGACGGGCAGGCGCCGCGCACCGCCCTCGTGGTCACCGTCGAGCAGGCCTACTTCCAGTGCGCCCGCGCCGTCGTCCGCGCGCAGCTGTGGGATCCCGCCCGCCACGTCGAGGCGGGGACGCTGCCGAGCCCGGGGACGATCCTGGCCGCACTGAGCGCGGGCGAGGTCGGCGGCCGCCCCTACGACGAGGCCTGGCCGGCACGCGCGGCCGCCACCCTCTGGTAGGGCGGCCGGGCGCGCTCACGCGTTCGGCACCGCCACCTTCTGGCGCAACCCCGCGATCACCGCGCGCAGGATGTCGGCGCCCGCCTCCGCGCCGGCCTTGGCGCTCATGTCGCCGCGCACCGCGTAGATGCGCTCGTGCACGAAGGCGAGCTTGGCGATCACCGCGGGCGTCAGGCGGAACGGGTAGAGGTCGGGCTGCCCCATGCTGCGGGACAGCGAGTTCACCGCATAGGTGAGCGGCAGCCACGCCGCGATCAGCTTGTCGAGGTCGGGCGTGCGATACGGATCGAAGTCGATCACCACCGGCTCGCTGCCGCCCCGGCGCAGCTGCGGCCGCAATTGGAGCGCGAAGGTCGAGGCGGTCTCCACCGTGTCGACGATGTGCAGGTAATGCGCCCAGGTCTCGGCGAAATCCTCCCACGGGTGGCTGGTGGCATAGGCCGAGACGAAGGATTCCTCCCAATCGCCCGGCGCGCCGTGGGCGTAGTGGTTCTGCAGGGCGCCGACGTAGTTCAGGCTCTCGTCGCCGAACAGATCGCGGAACGTCCACAGGTGCGGGCTGTTCTGGACCAGCAGGTACCAGAAGTAATGCCCGATCTCGTGGCGGAAATGCCCGAGCAGGGTGCGGTAATGCTCGCCGAAGCGGATCCGGCGCCGCTCGCGCTCGACGTCGTCGGCCTCGGCGATGTTCATGCTGATCAGGCCGTTGAGGTGGCCCGTGAGCACCGGCGGCCCGATCAGGAAGCTCTCGGACGGGTCGACCAGGAAGTCGAAGGCGAGCCCGTCGGTGTATTGCGCACGGGTGGCCAGCGGCAGGTCGAGGCGCAGCAGCGAGTAGAACAGCCGGTGCTTGGCCGCCTCGACCTGGCGCCAGCGGGTCAGGTTCCAGGCGAGCGTCAGGTCGGGGACGACGCGGTTGTGGCGGCAGGTGACGCAGAACGTCTCGGGCGCGTCGTCCGGCACGAGCCAGTTGCAGGCCGCGTGCCGGGCGTTGGCGCAGAAGCGGTAGCGCTGGCCGGGCCGCGCGTAGGCGTGGAAGGTCTGCGCATCGGCCGAGCCCGGATGGGCCGAGCGGACCGACGGCTCGAGCGCGGAGATCTCATGCACCTCGCAGACGTAGCCGAGGCGCCGCTGGCAGCTGTCGCAGGCCGTGCTCTCGAAGGTGAGCGGCTGGTCGCAGGCTTGGCACTGGAAGATCTTCATGGCGGGTCCCGGCGCCCGAGGCGGGCAAGCACCCTGTCGTCGAAGGCGTCGTCGGCAGTCGTCGGCGGCCGCCGCCGGGCGGACCGTCCTCGCCGCATCAAACGGGCTTGCCCGGCAAAGTTCCCGGGGGGCGCGGCACGGGGAGGACGCGGCGCGCCGCCCGGAGCCGGACGCCGCATGGAAATTGCTTGCGCCCTCCCCTTTGCCGCATAAGGCGCAGACGAGGGCACCGCCGGATTCGATCCGGACGCCACCTGCTTCGCCCAGACGAGAGTGCCCGTGTCGATCAAAGCCGCCCTGCACCACGTCACGCACTACACCTACGACCGGCCGATCGCGCTCGGGCCGCAGGTGATTCGCCTGCGGCCGGCGCCGCATGCGCGCACGAAGATCCCCTCCTACACCCTCAAGGTGACCCCGGAGAACCACTTCGTGAACTGGCAGCAGGACCCGAACGGGAACTGGCTCGCCCGGCTGGTCTTCCCGGAGAAGACCAGCGAGCTGAAGATCGAGGTCGACCTCACCGCCGACATGTCGGTGATCAACCCGTTCGACTTCTTCGTCGAGGACTACGCGCAGGCCCGCCCGTTCGCCTACGCTCCCGACCTCGTCGCCGAGCTGGCGCCCTACCGCGTCCTCGACGACGCCCAGGGGCCTGAGATCGACGGCTTCCTGGCGCGCCTGCCGTCCGAGCCGAACACCGTGCTGTTCCTGGTGGCGCTGAACGCGCAGATCAGCCGCGAGGTCGCCTACGGCGTCCGGATGGAGCCGGGCGTCCAGACGCCGGCCGAGACCCTGACCCTGAAGAGCGGCTCCTGCCGCGATTCGGCCTGGCTCCTCGTCCAGGTGCTGCGCCGCATCGGCTTCGCCGCCCGCTTCGTCTCGGGCTACCTGATCCAGCTCGTGCCCGACACCACCGCGGTCGACGGCCCCGAGGGCACCAAGACCGACTTCACCGACCTGCACGCCTGGGCCGAGGTCTACCTGCCCGGCGCCGGCTGGATCGGGCTCGACGCCACCTCCGGCCTGCTCTGCGGGGAGGGGCACATCCCGCTGGCCGCCACCCCGCACTACCATTCGGCCGCGCCGATCTCGGGGCTCGCCGAGCCGGCCAAGGTCGAGTTCGGCTTCGAGATGACCGTGGCGCGCGTGGAGGAGAGCCCGCGCATCACCAAACCGTTCTCGGACGCGGTCTGGGCGGCCATGGACGCCCTCGGCGACCGGGTCGACGCCGACCTCGTCGCCCAGGACGTGCGCCTGACCATGGGCGGCGAGCCGACCTTCGTCTCGATCGACGACTTCGAGGCGCCGGAATGGAACATCGCCGCCGTCGGCCCGTCGAAGCGGGGGCTGGCCGACAAGCTGATCCGCCGCCTGCGCGACCGCTTCGCGCCGGGCGGCATGCTGCATTACGGCCAGGGCAAGTGGTATCCGGGCGAGAGCCTGCCGCGCTGGGCCTTCGCCCTGTACTGGCGCCGCGACGGCCGCCCGATCTGGCGCGACGCCGACCTGATCGCGCGGGAGGACGGCCCGAAGACGGCCGACGCCGACGCCGCGCGTCGCCTGATCGATGCGGTCGCCGGGCATTTCGGGCTGCAGGACTACGTGATGCCGGCCTACGAGGACCCGGCGCAGTGGGAGGAGAAGCGCGCGGAGCTGCCCGTCAACGTGACGACGCAGGAGGCCAAGAGCGGCTCGGTGGAGTTCGATTCGCGCATCCACCGCGTCTACGAGCGGGGCCTCGGCAACCCGGCCGGCTTCGTGCTGCCGCTCGCGAGCCTGCCCACCGGCAAGGACGGCGATTCCGACCGGGTCTGGATCTCCGAGGCCTGGGATTTCCGCCGCGGCCACGCGTTCCTGGTGCCCGGCGACTCGCCGCTGGGCTTCCGCCTGCCGCTCGGCTCGCTCCCGTACGTGCCGCCGGAGCATTACCCCTACTACCAGCCGCAGGACCCGCTGGAGCCGCGCGAGCCCCTGCCCGAGGGGCATGCCCACGAAGGAACCGGCGAAGGGACCGGCAAGCGAACGGTCAACGGCGGCGGCATCACCGGCGTCGCGGTGCGCACCGCGCTCGCCATCGAGCCGCGCGACGGGACGCTGCGGGTGTTCATGCCGCCGACCCAGCGCGCCGACGAGTACCTCGAGCTGATCGGCGTCCTGGAGGAAGCCGCGTCGGGGCTCGGGCTCGCGATCCACGTCGAGGGCTACGAGCCGCCCTTCGACCCGCGCCTCAACGTGATCAAGGTCACCCCCGACCCGGGCGTGATCGAGATCAACGTCCACCCGGCGACCTCCTGGCGCGACGCGGTGGCGATCACCACCGACCTCTACGCCGACGCCCGCCAGACCCGGCTGGGCGCCGAGAAGTTCATGGTGGACGGGCGCCACACCGGGACGGGCGGCGGCAACCACGTGGTGATGGGCGGCGCCACGCCCGACGACTCGCCGTTCCTGCGCCGGCCCGACCTCCTGAAGAGCCTGGTGCTGTACTGGCAGCGCCACCCGGCGCTCTCGTACCTGTTCTCCGGCCTCTACATCGGCCCGACGAGCCAGGCCCCGCGCATGGACGAGGCCCGCCACGACGGCCTCTACGAGCTGGAGATCGCCCTGGCGCAGGTGCCGGGCCCGGACGAGCCCAACATCCCGCGCTGGCTCGTCGACCGGGTGTTCCGCAACATCCTCGTGGACGTCACCGGCAACACCCACCGGTCCGAGATCTGCATCGACAAGCTGTACTCGCCCGACGGGCCGACCGGGCGGCTCGGGCTGCTCGAGTTCCGCGCCTTCGAGATGCCGCCGGACCCGCGCATGAGCCTCGCGCAGCAATTGCTGCTGCGGGCGCTGGTGGCGTGGCTGTGGCGCGAGCCGCAGGTCGGCGGCTGTGTCCGCTGGGGCACGGGCCTGCACGATCGCTTCATGCTCCCGCATTTCCTCTGGGCCGACTTCCTCGACGTGCTGGAGGATCTGCGGGCCGCGGGCTACGACTTCGACCCCACGGCCTTCGAGGCGCAGGCCGCGTTCCGCTTCCCTGTCTTCGGCCGGGTCGAGCACGGCGGCGTGAAGCTCGAGCTGCGTCAGGCGCTGGAACCGTGGCACGTGATGGGCGAGGAGGGGACCAGTGCCGGCACCGTCCGCTTCGTCGACAGCTCGGTCGAGCGGCTGCAGGTCAAGGTCGAGGGCTTCGTGCCCGGCCGCCACGTCATCGCCTGCAACGGCCGGCGCCTGCCGATGACCGGCACCGGCACCGGCGGCGAAGCGGTCGCGGGCCTGCGGTTCAAGGCCTGGCAGCCGGCCTCGTCGCTGCACCCGACGATCCCCGCGCACTCGCCGCTGACCTTCGACATCCTCGACAGCTGGAGCGGGCGCGCGCTCGGCGGCTGCCGCTATCACGTCGCCCACCCCGGCGGCCGCAACTACGAGACACATCCCGTCAACACCTACGAGGCGGAGGGGCGGCGCCTCGCCCGCTTCCAGGCCCACGGCCATACGCCGGGCAAGATCGCGATGCCGGCGCCCGAGACCAACCCCGAATTCCCGCTCACGCTCGACCTGCGCACGCCGAAGCCGACATGAGCCCGACGCTGGCGGCGGCACAGGTCACGGCAGGACGGCACGCACCGGCCGACGCGGACGCCGCGGACGAGCCGGACCGGCTCGCGCGCTGGGCCGACGGCTATCGGCCCGAACCCGGCCGGCCGGACGAATATCTCGACGCGGACGGCCGCGCGCGCGGCGCGTGGCCCCGGCTGCTCGAGCGGCTCGCGCGGCTGAGCGAGCCCGAGATCATGGCGCGCTTCGTCTCGGCGGAGCGTCACATCCGCGACACCGGCATCTCGTTCCGCATCTACGGCGACCAGCGCGAGCATGCCTGGCCGTTGGGCTCGCTGCCGCTGGTGATCGAGGCGGCCGAGTGGCGCGCCTTGAGCGCCGGGCTGATCCAGCGGGCCGAGCTGATGGAGGCGGTCCTCGCCGACGTCTACGGGCCGGGCCGCCTCGTCGCCGACGGCCTCCTGCCGGCCGCCGTGGTCGCCGGCAGTCCCGAGTTCCTGCGCCCGCTGCACGGGGTCGCGCCTCCCGGCGGGCGCTGGCTCAAGCTCTACGCCGCCGATATCGGCCGCGGGCCGGACGGGGCCTGGCGTGTGCTGGCCGACCGGACGCAGGCGCCCTCCGGCCTCGGCTACGCCCTGGAGAACCGGATGGTGCTCGGCCGCACCTTCCCGGACGTGCTCGAGAGCCTGCAGGTCGAGCGCTTCCCGGCCTTCTTCCAGGCGTTCCGCGAAGGCCTGGCGGCCGGGTCCGCGCGCTCGGACCCGCGCATTTGCCTGCTGACCTCGGGGCCCTACAGCAGCACCTACGTCGAGCAGGCGGCGCTCGCGCGCTATCTCGGGCTGATGCTGGTCGAGGGCGACGACCTCGTCATGCAGGACGGGTGCCTGCACGTGCGCACCGTCTCCGGCCTGAAGCGGGCCGACGCGGTCTGGCGCCGGATCGACGGCGACTTCCTCGATCCGCTGGAGCTCAACCCGGCCTCGCGGCTCGGCATCCCCGGCGTGATCGAGGCCTTGCGCAACGGCAGCCTGGTGATGGCCAACATGCCGGGCTCCGGCGTGGTCGAGTCGGCGGCCCTCAGCCCGTATCTCGAAGGGATCGCGCAGCGCATCCTCGGCGAGGGCCTCAGGCTGAAGAGCCCGCCGGCGTGGTGGTGCGGCGATCCGGCCGGTCTCGCCCACGTTCGGGACAACCTCGACGCGATGACGCTGCGCCCGGCCGCCACCCCGCAGCGCGGGGCGGGGCGCGACGCGATCCTCGGGCCGCAAGCGCTCGCCGCCGAGCGCGAGCGGGTGATCGCGGCCTTCCACGACCGGCCGTTCGACTTCGTCGGCCAGGACCTCGGGCCGCTCTCGACCATGCCGGCCTGGGAGCGGACCGACCGGGGCCTGCACCTCGTCCCCCGCCCCTTCGCGCTGCGCGTGTTCGCCGCCCGCACCCCCGACGGCTGGCGGGTGATGCCCGGCGGCTTCTGCCGGGTCTCGGAGCGCGAGAACGTCGACCCGATCGAGATGCGCCTCGGCATCCGCTCGGCCGACGTCTGGATCCTCTCGGAGAACCCGGTCGACACGCGCCATCTCGGGCAGCAGGCCACGCCGCGGGTCCGGCGCATCTCCGGGCACCTGCCCTCGCGGGCGGCCGACGGCCTGTTCTGGTTCGGCCGCTACGTCGAGCGGGCCGAGGCGGTGATCCGCCTCGTGCTGGCGCACCTGCGCAGCGTCGGCGACGCCGTCGTCACCGACATCTCCGGCGACACCGCGGCGCCGACCGCGCTCCGCATCCGCGCGCTCTTGGAGGAATGGGGGGCGGCCAGCTCCGCCGACATGCCGACGGCGGCACTGGCGCAGGAGGCCCTGGTCGGGCGCGAGGTCCACGGCTCCGCCCGCGCCCACGTGATCTCGGCCCGCACCAACGCGGCGACCCTGCGCGCCCGGCTCTCGGGCGAGGCTTGGCGGGTGCTCGCCGACCTGATCGACCTGCTCTCGCTGGACACCGCCCGGGCGTTCACCGAGTCGCAGCTGCTCGGCCGGGCCGAGCGGGCGCTGAGCCACATCGCGGCGCTCTCGGGCCTGACGCACGAGAACATGAACCGCGCCGCCGGCTGGCACTTCGTCGATCTCGGACGGCGGATCGAGCGGGCGATCAACACCTGCGCCTTCACGCTGGCCTTCGGCCACGACGAGGCCGGGGCCGACTGCCTCGGCGTCCTGCTCTCGCTCGCCGATTCGCAGGTCACCTACGGCGCGCGCTACATGCAGGGCGTGGCCCTCGACCCCGTGCGCGACATGGTGCTCCTCGACCCCTACAACCCGCGCTCCGTCGCGTTCCAGGCGGAGGCGATCGGCCGGCACCTGGCCGAGCTGCCGGCGCTCTCGGCCGACGGCATCCCCGAGCCGCATTGCCGGCTGGCCGCGCGGATCGTGGCGACCCTGCGCAGCGGCGAGGCCGCCGACTTCGACGGCGTCGGCCTGGCGCGGATCGAGGACGACCTGGAGCGGCTCGCCGACACCATCGCCGGCCGCTACTTCCCGAACGGGCCGCACGCCCTGCGGCCCGAGAAGCTGGCGGGCCTAGCGTGATCTACACGCTGCGCCACGTCACCACCTACACCTATGCGAAGCCGGTCGGCTTCGCGCGCTGCTCCCTGCGCCTGAAGCCCGCCGACGGCGAGGGCCAGAGCGTGCTCGAGAGCGCGGTGACGATCGACCCGAGCCCGGCGACCGCGGTGATCCGGCGCGACTATTTCGGCATCGAGACCGTCGGCATCACCCTGGACGCGCCGCACACCCGGTTCCGGGTCGAGGCGCTGTCGAAGGTGCGGGTCGAGCGCGGGCCGCTGCCGGCGCCCGAATCCGGCCGCAGCTGGGAGGCGGCGCGGATGGCGGCGATCGCGTCCCGCGATCTCGGGGCCGACGCGCCGGTCCACTTCCTGTTCCCGAGCGCCCGGGTGCCGCTGCTGCCGGCGGTGACCGACTACGCGCGGGCGAGCTTCTCGCCCGGGCGCAGCGCCTACGGCGCCGCCTTCGACCTGATGGCACGCATCCGCGCCGACTTCCGCTTCGACGCGAAGGCCACCGACGTGCACACGCCGTTGGCCGAGGCCTTCGCCCTGCGCGCCGGCGTCTGCCAGGATTTCGCCCACGTGATGATCGCCGGGCTTCGCGGCATCGGGCTGCCCGCGGCCTATGTCAGCGGGTATCTCCGCACGATCCCGCCGGCCGGGCGGCCGCGGCTTCGCGGCGCGGATGCGAGCCACGCCTGGGTCGCGGTCTGGTGCGGCGACGGCTGGCTCGGCCTCGACCCGACCAACGGCATCGGGGTTCGCGACGACCACATCGTCGTCGCCCGCGGACGCGACTACGGCGACGTCTCGCCCGTCGACGGCATCGTCAGCGGCTCGGGCAAGCAGAAGCTCAAGGTCGAGGTCGACGTCATCCCGCAGGATGAGCAGGACGAGATCGGGGCGCTGGCCCTCGTCGGCTGAGCGCGGTCGCGATCAGCGGCCCGGATCGAGCTGCAGGGTGAAGCGTTGCCGCGGGTCGCGCCGGAACGACAGCAGGTCGGCCATCGCCGCGAGATGCGCGCGCAGCCGCAGGGCCGCGGCGCCGATCCGCGGATGCGTCGACAGGGCCCGCATCCGAGCGGCGATGCCCGCGACTGCCGCGGCCGCCTTGCCGGAGACGGCGTCGGGCATCCGGCCCGCCGCGCGGCGCAGGTCGGCGCGTGGGCGCGCGGGCCCCGCCCGCTCGGGCGCCGCCACGGGCACGTAGAGCGCCTCGAAGAACGACAGGTCGAGGATGGACGCGCCGTCCGCGTCGGTGACCGCCATCACCGCGTTCAGCAGGCGCGGCTCGCCGCCGTGCTGGACGACGAGGCGGCGGATGATGGTGCGCGCCACCGCGCGCGCCTCGCCGGCGTCCCGGACGAGCTGCCCGGTGCGCTCCGGCAGGTAGGCGTCGTCGAGGCGGATGTTGAAGAACGCGTGGATCATGATCGAACGCCCCGTTCCTGGTTGGGTGGGCCGGCGGGCCCGTGCGACGGCGTCAAGCGGCCTGGGCGCCGGGGTCGACGGCGTCCACGGGCGCGGCGAGCCGCGGGTGGAAGGCGTCGGCCAGGCGCTCGAGGCGATGGGCCATGTCCCGCACCTCGTTGAGGGCGATGGACTTCTGGCCCTCCTTCACCGCGCGCGTGATGTCGCTGATCTGCGTCGTCGCGATGCGCTTCAGCTCGGTCGCGAGCTGGTCCTTGGTCATCATCGGCTTTCGGATCCCGAATGCTAGTCGCGGGACACCGTGGCGCGGCGTCCCTTACCGATCGGTTTCCCATCCCGGCGGGTCGTTGGATGAGCGGTGGACAAGTCGGCCGGCGACAGCGCGCACGACCGGCCGCGCCGCGCCGCCGACCCGTTCGGGTCGGCAGCGGGCGCGGCCGGCGTGGATTCCGTTCGCCGGCCGGTCAGGCCGTGCGGTGCTGCGGGTCGAGGCGCTCGGCGAGGCCGAAGCCGACCCGGACGAGGAGAGCCTCGAGGGTCGCCTTCATCTCCGGCGTGCCGGCCTCCTCGATCAGGCCGTGCGCCTCGATGCAGATCTCGGCGAGGCGCTCCATCGGGTTGTCGGGTTCGGTGGAAGCGGGAAGGGTCTGTCGTGTCATCGGTTCGTTCGCGGGTTGGCGTCGATCGGGGTCCGGCGGCATCGCGCCGGAACGGATGGGGTCAGCTCGCCAGGCGCTGCGGCAGGGCGGGGCGCGCGGTCAGCACGGAGGCGGCGTCGTTGCGGGTCTCGCGCAGGCGCCGGAGCGTGCGCACGTCGAAGGCCGCGACCACGGCGAGGGTGTCCTCGCCGGCGATCCGGCAGGGCAGGCCGAGGGGGGTCACCCGGAAATGCAGCTGCACGAGGCGCAGCAGCCAGAGCGGGTTCATCTCGATGACGATCGACTCGATCCCGCTCTCGAGACCCCACTCGACGATGCCGGCCAGGAGCGCGCTTCCGACCGGGCTCAGGATGCGGCCGCGGTCGCGCACGTCGCGCTGCACGGCGTAGCGGGTCCACTCCCAAACCCGCGCGCTCCGGGGCGCGGGGACCTCGCAGAGCTCCGGCAGGACTTCGGTGAGCAGGTAGGGGCGGGTGGTCGGCAGCATGCGCTGGTAGCCGACGACGCGGTCGCCCTGCATCGCGAGCATGTGGACGGCGTGGCCGTCGTCGAACTGGTCGATCTCGCGTCCGTCGGGCTTGGCGAGGTCGTGCCAGCCCTTCTCCTCGACGAAGACTTGATGACGCAGGCGATAGGCCTGCTCCATGGCATCGCGGTAACGATCGATGTTCTCGGGCGTGACGATATGGATCAAAGCGGCCTCCATTGGATGGCCGGCAGTATCGTCTCTAAGTATTCGTCCGAAAGTACGCGTTCGCGTACCATTCTCGACTGCGAACCTGCGGAACTTGACTGGATCCGGTCAATCCGCGCGAGCATCCCCGCGCGCGCGCGCACGCCGGACGAAGCATGCTTTCGACGAAGCGGTCTTCGAGGTCGGAGGCGCGCGGCGCCTACTTGAGGAACCCGCGCCGGAATCCTTCCGCGACGGCGTGCGTCCGGCTCGCGGTCCCGAGCTTGGTCCGGATCGAGCGCAGGTGCTTCTCGGCGCCGTGCTCGGAGATCGACATCAGCTCGCCGATCTCCCACTCGGTCTTGCCGTCGGCGGCCCATTGCAGGGCCTCGCGCTCGCGCGGCGTCAGCCGGACCTCCGGCCGCGGCGGCCCTTCGCTCAGCACGATCGAGCGGCCGAAGGCGTAGCTCGCCACGAGCTGCAGCATGCCGCGCAGCTCCGGCGAGGGATCGAACCGCTCGGCCCCGAAGCTGAACCCCGCGACGCGCCCGTCGAGGGTGATCAGCGGCACGGTGAAGCCCTGGCGCAGGCGGAAGTCGCCGGCCTCCTCCATCACCCGCCGGGCGGCCGCGTCGGCGCGGTATTCCGGCTCGATGTCGGACCACCGGAACGCGGTCAGGTCCGTGGTCAGGCGCTGGATGGTCGGGTCGCGGAACAGGTGGCCGGCCTTGAAGTAGCGGTCGGTCCAGCCGGCCGGCGTGCTGTCGAGCAGGACGTGGGCCGCCTGGTCGCGCCGGCTGGTGCCGGGCATCGGGATGATGCCGGCGAACGTGCTCTCCACGCCGAGCTTGGACACGGCGGACAGCAGCGTGCGATTCAGATCGCCGACGGAGCCGGCCCGGTCGAACGCCTGGAACAGGCCGTAGGTGACGTCGATCGCCTTCGTGATCATGTGTTGCGCAGCCGTTTCGCAGGAGCCGTCCGACGGAGCCGGCCGTCGTCTTCCGTACGCGAACTGGGTCGCCATCCCACCATGCGGCTGGACAGACACCATCCTGCCCTGTTTATAGGGGATTGAAAGTTTATTCTAGGTTGTATAACGAGACGCATGACGTGAGGAGTCCGACGTGGACGACGGCCGGAACAACGGATCGGACCGATCCGAACGGGCGCGGATCCTGCTGGGGAAGATCGCGGAGCTCCTTCGTGTCGACACGGCGTTCTTCCTCTCGCCGCGTTCCGGCGCGCCGGGCTCCGACGCGGACCCCGCCGAGTTGCTGCGCCTGTTCCAATCGATCGGCGATCCGGACCTTCGGCGCTCGGTGATCGCCATGCTCAAGGACCTCGAGGCGAAGGACGATACGCGCCGCGACTCCTGAGAGCCGCAGGGCGGCGCGGCGGACCCCGCGTCCTCGCGCCCGATTGCCCTCCGGCGCGCCCGGATGATCTCTGGACGGCGTGTTCCACACCCCCGAGGCCCGCGTGTCCCGAATTTCGATCCCGTCCCGAGCGGGCATTCGCCCCACCCTGCGTCACCTTGCCTCACGTCTCGCCGTTCCGCTTCTCGCGCTCGCTTCGGGGAGCGCGCCGGCCGCGGCGCTCGAGGGCGGTGCCGCGGGCCGGTCGGGCGATGCGCTCGCGCAGGCCACCGTCGGGCTCGGGACCGTGACCGCGCCCGAGGACGGCCTGCACCTCTCGCGCTGCACCGGCGTCCTGATCGCACCCGACCTGATCCTCACGGCGGCCCATTGCGTCAACGGCGATCCGCTCGGCTCGCTCGTGGTGTTCTTCCGCGGCAGCGAGCCGGTGAAGCCGGTCCGCACCGCCCGGGTGATCGCGCGCTACAGCCCGGATCCCGGTCAGATGACCTCGAACGTCGTCGACGTCGACCTGAACAGCCTCTCGCTCGACCTCGCCGTGCTGCGCCTCGCCGAGCCGGTGCGCGACCGCGTGCCGGTGCCGCTCGCCACCGACCCGAGCCGGGTGCCGAGGAGCCTGCGGGTCGCCGGGACCGGCGTGTCGGGCCGGGTGGTCGGGCGGCTGCGCACCGCGATCCTGACGCCCGTCGCCGCGTCGAGCACCGGGCTGACGATCGCCCGCGTGAACGGCGGCCGCGTCTGCTTCGGCGATTCCGGCGGCCCCGTGGTGGGGCAGGACCGGCGCGGCGTGTTCGTCTGGGGCGTGGCGAGCGCGGTGCTGTCGCGGCAGGCCCCGTGCGGGAGCCTCGTCGTGATCGCGCCGGCGGCGCAGGTCTTCACCAGCAGCGGGATGCGCTGACGCCGCGCCCCGGGGTTTTTCGCATCGTCCGATGCAACGCCGGGCCCGTGCCGATGTTGAACCGGCACAGCGTGCCTGCGTCGCCGTCGTGCCGAGTTCCGCCCATTCTCGATCGTGCGGGCTTCCCATGCTCTACGAACGCCTGCTCGACCTCGCCCCGGGGGCGCGGCTCGAACGCCGCCTCGCCGAGCGCGTCGCGGCCCGCCTGGTGATCGGGCTCCTCCTGAGCCTTCCCCTCTGCGCGGTCGCCGCGTTCCTCCTGGCCGCCGGTGCGATCCACGCCGTCCTGATGGGCGTCTGGGATGCGGGACGGATCGCGGGGCTGCTGATCCGGGACGCGTGCGAGCGCGCGCTCGCGCCGCCGATCACGCCGCGCTGACCGGCGGCCGCCGCCATCCGGGAACGCCCGGTCGCATCCGGGGTTGGTAGCCGCGCCGAACTGGTGCACCGCTCCCGGCCCCCTTCTGGACGACGGCACCGCTCGATGCAGGATCGCACCCCCGAGAGCACCTTCGCGCTGACCCTCGGGATCCTGCGCGAGAGCGGACGCCTGGTCGGGCGGACCCTCGACCTTGCGCGGACCGAGATCGACGGCAACCTCCGGGCGCTGATCGGCCTGTTCGCGCTCCTGGGAACGATCCTCGTGCTGCTCGTCGCGGCGTTCTTCGTCTTCCTCGACGCGATGGTGAAGGCGCTCGCGGCGCTGATCGGCTCCGAGGTCGTGGCCGCGCTGATCGTCGCGAGCCCGTTCCTGGTCGCCGCCGGCCTGCTGGCGTCGTTCGGCCTGCGCCGCATCGCGCGCGCCACCCGGATCGAGCGCCCGAAGGCCCGCGGACGGGCCGCGCTCGCGGCCGGCGCCTGACGCGGCGCGCGCGCGGCGCGAGGCCCTGGATCACGCCCCTCGCGGCGCCCTCGAACCGCTGGTACAGGGGCGTTCCTGCAGCCACGCCGCCGGACGGCGGGAGGACATCCGTGACGTCTTGGGTCCATGTCGACACCGGTCTCGTGCCCGGCGAGAAGACCACCCTGCGCCTGATGCGGCAGGGCGACGCCTTCGCGATCACGGTCGGCAACCAGGACCTGATGCGCGACCGGCACTGCGAATCCGAGCGGGCGCTGGCGACCCTCGTCGCGGCGCGGCTTCGGGACCGGCCGAAGGCGCGCGTGCTGATCGGCGGCCTCGGCATGGGCTTCACCCTGCGCGCGGCGCTCGGCGCCTTCGGGCCGGAGGCGGAGATCGTCGTCGCAGAGCTCGTGCCCGCGGTGGTGGCGTGGGCGCGCGGGCCCCTGGCGCACCTGTTCGACGGCAGCCTCGACGATCCCCGGCTGGCCCTGCACGAGGCGGACGTGAACCGCCTGATCCAGTCCGGCCCGGCGGCGTTCGACGCGATCCTGCTCGACGTCGACAACGGCCCCGAGGGCATGGTCCGGGGCGAGAACAACCGCCTGTACGACGGCTGGGGCCTGAAGCGCGCCCATTACGCCCTGCGCCCGGGCGGCATCCTCGGCGTCTGGTCCGGCCGGCCGGACCGCAAGTTCAAGGCGCGGCTCGCCCGCTCGGGCTTCTCCGTCGAGGAGGTCCGGGTGCGCTCGCGTGCCAGCGGGGAGGGGCCGCGGAACGTCCTGTGGCTCGCCACCCGGACGGGGCCGGCGGCGGTGCCCCCCGTCCGCGCCGATGCCGTCCCGACCCCGGCCGCCTAGAGGATCCGATCCGCGCGAAAACGGGGCCGTCAGGCCCGGAACGACAGCACGGCCCGGGTGCCGATGCGGTCGGGCACGTAGCACAGGCCCGAGCGCAGGTTCGTCGCCATCGCCCGGATGATGCGCGAGCCGAGGCCCGTGCCGCGCGGCCGTCCCTCGCCCGTCCAGCCGATCCCGTCATCCTCGACGGCGAGCTCGAGGGTGTCCTCGGCCCGGCGCCGGAGCTCGACCCGGATCTCGCCGGCGGCATTCACCGGGTAGGCGTACTTGTAGGCGTTGGTCACCAGCTCGGTCACGACCACCCCGACGGAGACCGCCTTGTCGGTGGCCAGCCGCACCGGGTCGGCGCTCAGCCGGATGGCGTGATCGCGCCCCGAGGCCCGCATCGCCGCCTGCAGCTCCTCGACGAGGCTGGCGAGATAGGCGTCGAGCTCGACCGCCTCGACGTCGTCGGAGGTGTAGAGGCGGCGGTGGATGCCGGCGATGGCCGAGATCCGCGCCTGCATCTCCTCGAGCGCCGCCTTCGCGGCCGGGTCCGAGACGGCGCTGGTCTGCATGTGCGTCAGCGCCGCCACCAGGGCGAGGGAGTTGGCGACCCGGTGGTTGACCTCGCGCAGCAGCATCACGGCGTGGTCGCGCGCCGCGCGGACCTCCGCCTCGGCGCGTTCCTTGTCGCGGCGCAGAGCCTCCTGGCGCAGGGCGGTGTCGACGGCGCCGCCGAGCAGCTCGCGGAACTGGCCCTGCACGTCCTTCCAGACGTAGTCGACCGCGCCGGCCTTCAGCGCGGCGACGGCGACCCGGCTGTCCTCGGAGCCGGTGACGTAGACCACCGGCGGCGCGTCGGGCAGGGCGCGGATCGCCGGAAGCACGTCGAGCCCGGTCTGCCCCGGCATGTGGTGGTCGAGGGCGACGACGTCGATCCCGCCCCGCGCCAGCCGCTCCAGCCCGGCATCGCCGCTGGCGGCGAGCTCGACCACGTAGCCGCGCGCGCCGAGCGCGCGCTGGACCAGGCGCGCGAGCCCGGGGTCGTCGTCGATGTAGAGGATGCGGGCCGTGCCGGCCGGGTCGGCCGCGGCGGGGGGAGGGCCGGTCATGGATTCTCGGGCACCTGGATCACCGAGAAGAACAGGCCGAGCTGGCGGATGGCGTTCGCGAAGCCTTCGTAGTTGACCGGCTTGGTGATGTAGACGTTGGCGCCGAGATCGTAGCAGCGCTGCACCTCGCGGCTGTCGTCGGTGGTGGTCAGGACCACGACCGGCGAGCGCTTGGTGTGCGGGTTGGCCTTCACCTTCTCCAGGATGTCGATCCCGGTCATGTCCGGCAGGTTGAGGTCGAGCAGGATCAGCAGGTGGCGTCGGGCGCTGGCCTCGCCCGAGCCGTCCGGCCCGAGCAGGAAGGCCAGGGCCGAGGTGCCGTCGCGGAAGGGGATGATCTCGTTGTTCACGCCGGCGCGGCGGATGTTCCGCTCGATCAGCCGGGCGTGGCCGTCGTCGTCCTCGATCATCACGATGCTGACGGCGTTCATGGCGGCCTCCAGGGTCATTCCGCGGCCAGCGTCGTCGGGGCGCCGTGTGCCTCACGACCTGTAGCGGCCTCGCGCGGCAGCGTCACCTCGAAGGTGGTGCCCGCGCCCAGCGCCGAGGCGAGGTCGATGCGTCCGCCGAGCGACCGCACCAACGCCTTGACGTGCGCGAGCCCGATCCCCTCGCCCGGCCGGTCCTGGACCCCGGACCGGCGGAACAGCTCGAACACGCGGGCGTGGTCGCGCGGGGCGATGCCGCGGCCGTTGTCGGCGACGGAGATGCGCACGCGGTTGCCGCCCACCGACCGTGCGGTGATCGTGATCCGCCCGGGCCGGGCCGGGTCGAGGTACTTCACGGCGTTGTCGATCAGGTTGCCGAGGACCTGCTCGACCGCCAGCCGGTCCGCGACGATGGTCGGCAGGTCGGGGGCGACCTCCACCGTCGCGCCGGCGGTCTCGATCTGGTGGCGCTGCGCGTCGACGAGCGACCGCAGGAGGCGCGTCAGGTCGAGGGGTTCGGGCACGAAGCTGCGCCGCCCCTCGCGCGAGAGCTTCAGGATGGCGGCGATCAGCCCCTCCATCCGGGTCACGGCGGCCCGGATGAAGCCCAGCGCCTCGCCGAGATCGGCGTCGATCCGCTCGGCCTCCGGGTGGTCCCCCAGCGCCCGGCGGATCTCGGGGCGGGCCTCCTCCAGCTCGGAGGTGAAGCCCATGACGTTGACCAGCGGCGAGCGCAGGTCGTGGCTGACGATGTAGGCGTAGCGCTGGAGCTCCTCGTTGGATTCCCGCAGCTCGCCTTCGGCCTCGCGCTGCTCGGTGATGTCGGTGTGCACGCCGACCCACTCGGTGATCGCGCCGCGGTCGTCGAGGACCGGCACGGCGCGGATCGCGAAGTGACGCCAGTTGCCGTCGCGGGCGCGGACCCGGTGCTCGTGCACGAAGGGCCGGCGCGCGGCCACCGTCGCGTTCCAGGCCGCAATGCTCGGCTGCACGTCGTCGGGGTGCACGGCGCTCGCCCAGCCGAAGCCGGCATAGGCCTCGGGCGCCTGGCCCGTCAGCGCCGCCCAGCCGGGCTGCTCGCCGACCATCCGGCCGGCGGCGTCGTTGGTCCAGAGCACGCCGCGCACCGCCTGGACGGCGGCGCGGAACCGCGCTTCGCTGGCCTGCAGATCGCGCTGGACCCGCTGCTGATCGACGGACGAGGCCAGCATGGCGAGGAACAGGATCAGGAAGGTCGCGCCGCCGACCGAGAGGGCGAGGTTCTGCTGGCCCGCGCCGACGCCGCCGGCATGGGCGGCGTGGGCGCCGGCGGCCTCCGCCGTGAACGTCGCCGCCGCCATCCCGGTGTAGTGCATCCCGGCGACCGCGAGGCCCATCACGAATGCGGCGGACAGCTTCTGCCAGACGCCGTGCCGGCGCAAGGTCAGCCACAAGGCGGCCGTCGCGGCGGTGACGGCGATCGCCACCGAGAGCGCGACCACGGGCCAGCTGTAGGCGAGATTGCCGGGCACCCGCATCGCCGCCATGCCGGTATAGTGCATGCCCGCGACGCCGACCCCCATCAGCGGACCGCCGACGAGGACCTCGCGCGGGCCCGCACCCGGACGGCTGATCAGGACGAAGGCCGCGCCGGTGGCGCCGACCGCGATCAGCAGGGAGGCGAGGGTGAGCGTGAGGTCGTAGGCGGCCGGCATGCCCATCTCGAAGGCGAGCATGCCGACGAAGTGCATCGACCAGATGCCGCCGCCCATCGCCAGGGCGGCCCCGGCGACCCAGGCCCAGCGCGGACCGCGGGCGGCGCCGCGCATCCGCCCGGCGAGGTCGAGGGCGGTGTAGGAGGCGAACACCGCGATCGCCAGGGACAGGGCGACGAGGGCGGGATTGTAGCCGGTATGGACCATGGCGCGACCGGTGACGGGGACATTCGCGCGAGGCGGGTCGCGGCCGTCGCCGCACGGCTCGGGTCGGCCAGCGCGCTCGCGGCTCGCGCGACCTTAGTGGGCTTTGGCCCGAAGGGAATCCCGGTTTGGCGAAAGAGCACCTCGCGTGCGGACGGCTTTCGCTGCGGGGGTGCCGGGGACCGCCCGACGCGACGGCCGCCGGCGGGCTTCCGCGCGTCGGTCAGGCCAGGAGCAACTGGATCAGCAGGTCCGAGACGAGGACGAGAAGGACGCTCGCGGCGATGTAGGCCGGCATCCGGCTCGTGCGCCCGCGCAACCCGAGCGGCGACGCCGCGAGCTCGTCCGCATCGTCGAGGCGGCCGAGCCTCAGCACGACGCCGACGGCCGGGTGTCGGCCGGGGGGACGCGGTCGGCGGCGCGCGGGTCCGCCTGGGAGATCTCGCGGAGCAGGTCGTCGCGCTGCGCGTCGATCAGGTCGGGCAGGATGTCGTCGTCGCTGTCGTCGATCGCCGCGATCAGGCGGAAGCCCGATCCGACGCGCTCGAACGCGACCCGGACCTCGCGCTGCGCATACGGGTCGTGCGGGTCGAGGCAGAGATGCTCGGGCATGGTTTCGGGACACGATGCCGTCGGCGCGGCGAGGGCGCCCGCTTAGCCGGGCACCGTGACGGCCGGATGACGCAGGACCTGCACCCCGGCCGCCGGACGCCCGCGACGGGGCGCCCTCACGGGTCCCGGGGCAGCCCGGCTCGGCGTGCCCGAACTCGACCGGACCTGCCCTTACTTGCCGCCGGAGCCCGCGTAGGCGTCGATCGCCCGGCGGCAGTTCTCCGTCAGCGCGCCGCGGTTCTTCTTGAAGCACGCATCCATCGCCGGATCGTCCGGATCGATGTCGCCGCAGAGCTTCAGCGCGTCCCCGGTGCAGTACTTCTTCAGGTCCGCGTTGCCGCGCGTGGACGTGGGCGCGGCGAGAGCCGGGACGGCCGCGAGGGCGAGGACGAAGGCGAGCGGGGCGACGCGCATCATGGCTTCCAGCTGAGAGGATGTGGCGGGTCGCGGACCTGTTCGGGTCGACGAACCGTGCAGGGAACGCCGGACCGCGCGAAACGGCTCCGTCTTCCCCGGCCGGGCGCCTGCGGCATCAACCCTCCCTGCGGCGGCCGCGCGTCGACGGCGTGGGACGAAACCGGGCGCACGGCGTTCTCGACCCATGATCGATGATGCGCCCCGCCTCGGATTCTGCTGCAAGTTCGTGCTCACGCCGCCGCCGGAGGGCTTCAAGACCCTGAAGGCCGCCCGGGAGGCGGCGCTTCAGATGAACCTCACCAACGCGACCATGGCCTCGCTGACGGCGCTGGCTCCGGCGGCTCGGCGCGCGAAGATCGAGAATCTGGTCCGCCACAACCTCGGGGCGCTGGAGCGCCAGATCGCCTGGGTCGCCGGGCGGCCGCCGATCGCGCGCCTGCTGCGCATGGCGAGCAACGTTCTGCCGGGTTACACCCATCCCGTGGCGCGCGCCATCTACGCCGAGCCCGAGATGCGCCGCCTCGTTGAGGCGGGCCTCGCCCGCTGCGGCGCGGCGGCGCGGGCGGGCGGCATACGTCTCAGCTTCCATCCCGGCCCGTTCTGCGTGATCGCCTCGCGCAACCCGGCGGCGTCCGAGAACGGCATCGCCGAGTTCGAGTATCACGCCGAGCTGATGGCGCTGCTGGGCTACGGCGGCGGCTGGCACCCGCACGGGGCCCACATCAACATCCATGTCGGCGCCCGCGACCCCGGCACCGACGGCTTCCGCGCCGCCCTGCCGCGCCTGTCGCAGACGGCGCGCGACCTCATCACCGTCGAGAACGACGAGAACGCCTTCGGGCTCGACGCGGTGCTGGCGCTCGCCGACAGCGTGCCGGTGGTGCTCGACCTGCATCATCACTGGGTTGAGAGCCGCGGCGAGTACATCGCGCCGGAGGATCCGCGGGTCGAGCGCGTGCGCGCGTCCTGGCGCGGGGTGCGGCCGCTCGCCCATGTCAGCGTCTCGCGCGAGACGGTGCTGCCGGAGCACGATCGCGACGCGCTGCCCGACTTCGCCGCGCTGACCGAGGCCGGGCATTCCTGGCGCAACCTCGCCGCCCACTCGGACATGATGTGGAACAGGGCCCTGAACGCCCTGGTCGGGCGCCACATGGAATGGGCGGATTTCGAGATCGAGGCGAAGTCCAAGAACCTGGCCTCCGACGCCCTCGCGGCGGAATTCCGCGACGGAGGAGCCGGCGCATTCCCTTCCTAGCCGCACAGGCGTACCGGTTGCAGGGCGGCATCGGGCGGCCGATCGAAGGTCAACCGTTCGAGACCGTGGCCGCGTTCGAGGCGATGCCCTGTTCGAAGCGATGGGCTGTTCGCAGCGAAGCCCTGCGTTTGAAGCGATGCCTGCGCCGCCGGCAGGCCGACGGGATACCCCATGAAGGATCTGAGCCCGGAGGACGCGCAGGCCGTCGACAGGTTGGCGTTCCACCTGCTGCGCGAGGCCTATTGCGACCTCGCCGGCGTGATGATGACCGCGAACGCCGCGGCCGCGCGGACGGTGCTGAGCACCATCGAGCAGCGCCTCACCGACACCCTCGGCCGCTTCCATTCCGAGACCGCCGAGGGCGCCGCCTCGACGGCGATCGTGATCGCGGTCGGCGACAAGATCGGCGACGTGATGGACGAGGCGCAGAACCGGAACGCCGCCCCGTCGGCCCGGAAGCGGACCGCCGACCTGAGACGCTGACGCGGCGTGCCGGGACCGGGCCCGGCGCCGCGTCCGTTCCCGCCTCGCCGCGAGGGCCTTGCCGCGAGGGCCTTGCCGCGGGGAAGGACGGTGCGTCCGCGAGGCGCGACGGCCCGGTCCCCCGCGGAATCCGCTGACGCTCCGGCCGTCGCCCGTGCTCCGACCGGGGGCCGGGAGAGCACGGCGGGGGCGCAAAAAGGCCCGGCGCGGAAGTCTCCGGCCGGGCCAAGGTGATCTCGGGCCTCCTGCGTGAACGAGTCAGGACCGGCCGTCATCCTCCAGATGGGGGATCGAGTTTCCGGCACCTGGCGCCCGGACGCTCGCGGAGGTTCCGCACCCCGGCGTGCCGGCGGCTTCACGCATGGCGCCCCTCGCAGCGGCCGACCCGAGCGATCGTCATCAACGGAGAGGGCGCGGGTCCCGGCCATCGACCCGATCCCAGCCGGGGGCCTGCGTCACCGCGGATGATCGTCCGCCGCCTTCGGTTCCGCCCGCTCCAGGGCGACGCGCGCGGCATGGAACCACCACAGCGGCATGTCGCGGTTCATCCCGGCCAGATCCGAGACCCAGCCCTCCTTCGGCATCGTGTCGGCGCGATCCGCGAACAGCCGCAGGGCGGTCTCGACCCGTTCACGCTGGGCGCGCTCGAGAATGGCCATGCGCTCGGCTGCGTTCCGCTCCGCGGTGAGCTTCACCAGGCGCTGCGTGGCCAGATCGTCGGCGTCGAAGGCGAATTGCTGCCAGAAGGTCTCCGCTTCCCGCGCGACGTCGCGCTCGCGCTGCATCAGGGGCAGGGCCGCCTCCGCAGCGGCCTGGGCGGCCGCGGAGGCCCGGGCGCGCTCGAGCATCCGGTTGTTGGCTTCCAGCAGTTCGCGCTCGCGCTCCGGACCCATGCGCTGGCGGCGCAGGACGTTCACCTCCTCCTCGACCATCCGGCGTTCCTCGCCCTGGCGCGCCAACAGGGCGAGCAACCCGGCGATGGGGCCGCCCAAGAGGGCATCGGCGCGCCCGAGATAGCGCGCGCGCAGCCCAGGATGCTCGCGGTCCAGGCGATCGCCGATCCAGGGCGGCGCACCGGCGATCTCCGCACTGTCGTGCTCGTAGAGGGTGCAGGCCATCGCGTCGCGCAGGCTGGCCGGCGTCGGATCGGTCATGGTCATGCGGATCTTTCGGCATGGAATGGGGACGCGCGGGAAACGCGGTCGTCGCGCACGCGGATCGCGGCCTGCATGACGGCGATCCCGACATGGTGGCCGATCTCGACGGGGAGCAGGCCGCCCGTCGTGCCGATCGGCCGGCATCGGGCGATCGGGAAGGCGGATCGGCGCCGATGTGCGAGACGAGGCCGGGCGAAGCGTCGCGCGGGGCCGACCGGATGGTTGGTGCTCCGGCAGCCGCACCGTGCTCTGGCAGCCACACTCGGCATCGACGTTCGCCGACACGGACAAGCTGCCACACTCTGTCCCAAGCGATCACCCAGGTCTCTGCGCATCCAGCGAGGCAAGGCGAGGTCGCGATGAGCACGAACGAACAGGCAAACGCAGGCGCCGTCGTGCCCTTTCCCGCCCGGATCTCTGCCGCGGTCGCGGACGCGGACACCGCCTCGATCATCGCCGTGCTGCAGGACCAGCTCGTCCTGGCTCGCGAAGGCAAGCTGCGATCGGTCGCCGTCGTGTCCGTGTCCGCAGATGGCGAGGCGGTCGGCACGCAGTGGTCGTGCAAGGGGGCCGACATCACCGGCCTGATCGGGAAGTTGACCGTCCTGACGCACGACCTGATGGCAGCGAGGACATAGCTGCGCCCGTCCGCCGAGCCGCGATCCGTGAAAACCCGAACCGACCTGTGAGAACCGCGTCCTTCGGCGCTTTTCCGGCCAAGCTCAGGCCTCGGCAGCCTCTCCCGACGCGCCGGTCTCCGGCGGCTTCGGAGCCGGCGCTTCGGCGATGTCCCGATACCAGCGCCAACGGGCTTTGCTGACGCGGCGCCGCTGGCCGGTCGCGTCGACGAAGTCGCCCGCGACGACCGCGTCGGGATCGGCTTTCACAAGACGGCAATACGAGCGCGCCATCTGAATGGCGTCGACCTGATCGAGCAGCGGTTTCCGGGTCACGACAGCATCCCCATCGCAAAAGACACGTCCCTGCCATACTGGGCTAAGTTTTCGTCAACGAACCGCCTCTATCTGCAACGATACGGAGGCCGTCGGGCGACGAGGCGAATCCAAAGCCGCGCCGGCCCTGTCCAGCGATCCTCTTCCTCTTCATCACGATGACTCGGATCACGGCCATGCGGCCGCCGGCCGAGTTCGACAGTCAGGATTGGCGTCCGTGAACTTCACCGTCACCGCTCGCATATCGGCACAACGGTTTTCACATCACTACAACTCGATGCTGGACGCTCTGGAGCAAGGCCTATCGCTGCAGGCCTCGGGCCTGGCCGACGTCCGGATCGTCGACGGCAATGGTCACGCCCGCACCCCTGCCGCGATCTATCAACTCCTGTTCGGAGCCAAGGACACCGTCGCCCCGACCGGCGGGGAAACCGCCGTCCTCGCCCTGGCGGCCTGACACTCCCTCGGCCTGAACGGCGTCGCGGTGGCGGCCCTCGCCGCGGGAGGTCTCGCGCCCGCGTTCGCCCGGAGGCCGCCGGGCTCGGTCGATCCGTCCGTCGCCGTCGGCACAGGGGCGACGTCCCGCGTTTGCTTGGCGGTCGGCACCGGCCCACATTCAGCGGCACGCAGCCTCCTGAAGGGACTCCGGTGATGGACCCGCACAATGACCTCCTGATCGCGTGGGCCGTCGGCGCGTTGGCGCTCGGTCTTGGAACCGCTTGGCTCGCGCGCCGGGCGCCCTGAACGTCACCCGGAGAGCAACAGGCTCGGGTCTAGCGCCCGAACCGAGCCCGAACGCCGGATCGTCGGCGCGACGATGCGGCATCGCCCGGCCGACGCGTCATAGGACCACCGATGCCCGCCGGCTCGAAGTCGCCCCCGTCTGTCGGCCGCCGCGATGCCGGAACGGCGGGCATAGCCGCCGCGATCACCCCGGGCGTCGACCCAGCGCAGGATCGTCGCGAGCAGGCGGTCGGCAACGCAGGGGTCATTCGGAGCGCCGCCCCCGTCCATGTCGTCGGGCGGCCTCCATGCTCGGGCGGCGAACTTGCCGATCCCGTCCGAAGGCTCGGCGGCTCGAGGCCGTTGCGACCTCACCCGCTCTGCCGCCTCGCCGCGGCCGACCCGCGATCGCCGTCGAAAGGTCACGTGCGGGACGGCAATCCCGTGCGCCCGTCGCCGCCCTCGACGCCGATCATGGCGCGACACGTCCGGCCGGACCGGGCCGGCTCCCGGGGGCCGACCGCCTGCCGGCGGCCGCACGTCCGGGTGAGACGCAGATACACGTCGTAGAGGTCGGCGTGGTCGCCGAACCGCTGCCGGAGGCGCGCCAGGTCGTAGGTGCCGCGCCGGTTGCACGGCGGGCACGCGACGACGAGCCGGCGGCCCCGGAGATCGCACAGGCGCTCCCTCAGCCGGTTTTCGCGATCGGAAACGCACCCGCCGGCATCGCCGCCATCGGCGGGCCGGGGCGGCCAGGATCGCGCTGGCCGATCGGAGCGCGCGGGCTGGCTTTCGAGGACATGGAGCCGTTCCCGCCGATGTGCGCGATGGCGCGGCCGCCGGTCCGGTCGCGCGGACCTGTCCCCGCACCTTCGGGCTCGATGCGGAGCGCCGGGCGAAGCGATGAACGAGACCAAGGTTTTGGAAAGGTGATGGCTCCCGAGCAGGTCTCAAACAACCCTTTATCATCGAGACTGTTTGCCCCGCACCTGGGGGGAGGGGGGGCATTGAGGCGGAAGGGTTATTTTCGGCGGCCCCCGCACCGACATCGCCTTGGTAGCGTCCGCTCCCGCCTGCCACGACGATCACCCCATGCGCGACCCGACCGTCAGCCTGTTCCGGTTCGCGAGCGGGCACACGGTGGACCCGGCCGCCGCGGTGAAGGACATGAGCCATCGCGGAAGGCGGTCGCCGAGCCCGGCGCATCCGGGAATTTTGGCGCGGCATGGCTCGAACCGCGATCCTGCTGGCGCGGCCGACGGCCCCGCGAGCGACTTAGCCGAGCGCTCGCATCCATGTTGCTGCAGCCGGTGAACTCGGCAATTCTAGCTCTCCAGATGTTTTGCGTGACGCGCGGTAGTCCCGAGGGCTCTGGCCGTAAGCCTCCCGGAAGGTTCGGCTGAAGTGGCTGAAATTACCGAACCCGTAGGCTTCACTGATCACGCCGATATTTCGGCCCTCATGCGGATCATCCAAAGCCGCCCTCACGGCAGCGAGACGTTGCTGCATCAGATAGCGGGCTACCCCGCCTTCAGGTTCGAACAGGTGGTACAATCGGGTCCGAGACAAACCGACAGCCGATGCGATCTGCTCGACCGTCAGCGCCTTGGCAAGGTTGCTGCGGATGTACCGTTTCGAGGCGGACAATCGGGCCATGCTTGCCGGGGCACTTGCCATCGCCTGCCGATCCCGGTCGGGCCGGGCTATGGCTGCAAGCAAGTGGAGCGTGGCCTGCGCAATGTCGAGCGCCTGGTCCGTCCCTATCGTGTGCCGATGCGCGACCAAGCCGCGGAGATGTTCAGCAAGCAGGCAGGCCGTTGGACCAGCGAGGATCGCCCCATGCAGCGTTTCTTCGTTAGGAAGCAGGCGAGCGACGCTGTCGCGCGCGAGGCTCACGATTAGTGAGTTTGTTTCGCGAACTCGGCTGCGTCGATAAGGCTGCGACAGGTCGTTGAGCGTGAAAGCGCCGGGCGGAACTTTTTGGGTGCCGCGATCCGACTCGATCGCGTAGGTGTGCTGGTTCAGCAGCAGGGTGAACCGCTCCTGGCCATCCTGCCTGATCTTAGATCGCGTGCGGCCTGTCCTTTGAGGCGAGGCGTTCATGACGTGCAGCAGGACCGGACCGATCTGTGTGGTGTCGATGCGAGCAGAGAAGCCGTGCGGGTCCGCATCCAGATCGTGAGCGCTGAACAAGGTCCGCCACGCGTCGAAGCGATCGCGCTCAGGCAAGTCATCGGTCGAGAACGAAGAATGCCGAACAACGCTCATGACGCTGCTTCTTTTCCTCGAGGAGATCGCCTCTCGCGAGGGAGGCGGGCCGCAGGTCTACTCGCCCTGAGATCCAATGAAGCGCTGTTCAGGGAGTAGGGCGAGCATCGGCGTACTCGATTTGCGGGTCGCTTTCCATCTTCTGGTTGAGCGTCTGAATACTGCGTCGAGACCTCGCACGCCCTGCAGCGTGTGACGATCGTCATCGCCCGACGCGCCCTCAGATTGCAGCACCCGCCGCCACGGCTTTGTCCCGCTCTACTCGATCGGGTCGGGCTTCCTCGGGATGCTCGCGGCCGAGAGGGGTACGCGAGGCTGGCGTGAGTAGCCCCATCGGCTCCCGCACGCAGCCCGACAGCGACTGCGACCTCATCGCCCGCGATGCGGATCGCTACCGCGTCGGCCGGATCCGGCGCGAGCACGGCAACCTGCAGCGGGGGGCGTTCTTCCCGAAGGGGGTCCAAGGCTGCGCCTGGCACAGCTGGCTGCGGGTCGAAAGCAAGGGACGAGGCGACTGAGCGCCTGCATGTCGCGTGGCGCGCGTGAATGGCGATCGACGAGGCGGGTACGGCAGGGCCGAACGCCGCGTTGTGCCGCCCGGCCCGCGCCTCCACCCCGCCGGCCGTACCATCGTGCGGCATGATCCGGATTATCGAGCGAGCCCTTGCGGAGCCCCCAGCCGATCGATCGGAGCGCCTGGAGACAATTCAGCAGCCATCCTGGCAGCCATCCTGGCAGCGTTCCCGGACGCGACGATCGAGATCGTCCCGGGCCCGCTCGACGACGACCACGCGGTGGAGGTTCGGCGTCCGCTCTCGCATCTCGACGCGTCGCAGGCCGTCCGGAAGCGCCGGGGCGACTTCAGTCCCGTCGGCAGCGCGGCCGAGCCGTAGCCGTCAGATGCACGGAACGCCCGCACATCGTGGTTTGCGGGGTGCGATGGCGCGTTGCGGACCGTCGTCGCCCCAAGCCCGAGGACGATACCGCGCCTGACAGGTCGGCGGGGGCGACATCTGTCGAGGAGCCATCCCTCTCGACGCTCACGCCTCCATGTGATTGCTGATGGTACCGGCCTTCGTAGAGCCGGACCTCGGGAGTGACCATGCGAACCAGTGGCGTCATCATCGCCGTGCTCGGCTGCGCCCTGGGCGTCGCGCCTGCGCAATCCCGCATCGTGGGCATCGATATCACGACGGTCGAGCCCTTCGCCGACGGGGTCGCGTTCGGTGCGGCCGGCGCCTACGAGCGCGTCATCGGCACGGCGCGCGGCGAGCTGGACCCGGCGGACCCGGCCAATGCCGGCATCGTCGACATCGCGCTCGCGCCCCGCAACGCGCGCGGCATGGTCGCGTACCAGACCGACCTGTTCATGCTGCGCCCGAAGGATCCGGCCCGCGGCAGCGGCACGCTGCTGTTCGAGGTGCTGAACCGCGGCCGCAAGTTCCTGTTCAACTGGGTGCTCGACGCGCCGGCCCAGGCGGCCCAGGCCGTCAACGATCCGCGCACCGCCACCGACGCCGGCACCGGCCTCGTCCTGCGCCGCGGCGACACGGTCGTCTGGTCGGGCTGGGAGGCGGACGCGCTGCGCCAGCAGGGCGGCATGGCCATCGACGTTCCGGTCGCCGGCCGCAACGGCACGCCGATCGTCGAGACGGTGCGCGACGAGCTCGTCAGCGCGACGCGCGGGCCGCCCGAGGCCCCGTTCTACCTCACCTTCAAGACCGCCGGCCCGGACAAGGCCGACGCGCAGCTCACCGTTCGCCGGCGCGAGGGCGATCCGCCTCGCCCGGTCCCGGCCGAAGCCTGGCACTACGCCACGCCGCGACAGCTGGAGTTGCTGCCCAAGGGTACCAAGCCCCTGCCGGGATCGCTCTACGAGTTCACCTACCCGGCCACCGAACCGAAGGTGCTCGGCATCGGCTTCGCCGCGACGCGGGACGTGGTGGCTTATCTGCGCGGTGGTGCCGCCGACGGCGCGAACCCGGCCGGCGGCACCATCCGCCATGCCGTCGCCCTCGGCATCTCGCAGAGCGGGCGCTACCTGCGCGACTTCGTCTACCAGGGCTTCAACCGCGACGAAGCCGGCCGCCGCGTCTTCGACGGCATGCTCTCGCACATCGCGGGCGTCGGCGGCATCTTCCTCAACGCCCGGTTCGGGCAGCCCTCCCGCACCAACACGCAGCACGAGGACCACCTCTATCCCGAGAACGCCTTTCCGTTCTCGACCGCACGGCAGCACGATCCGGTCACCGGCCGAACCGGCGCGCTCCTGCGCGGCGACGGCTTCGATCCGCTCCTGATCGAGGTGAACACCGGGACCGAGTACTGGCAGAAGGGCGCCTCGATGCTCACGACGGATCCGCTCGGCCGGACCGACGTGGCGCTGCCCGGGACGTCGCGCGCCTTCCTGGTCTCCAGCGGCTTTCACTACGGGCGCGCCGGTCTGACCTCGACCAAGGGGGCGTGCGCGAACCTGCGCAGCACCCTGAACCCGGCGCCGGCCCTGCGGGCGCTGCTGGTCGCGCTCGAGGAATGGGTGACCGCGGGCAAGGCCCCGCCGGACAGCCGTGTCCCGCGGTTGTCGGACGGCACGCTGGTGGACGCCGCCGAGATCGGCTTTCCGTTCCTGGTCGGCATCCCGGTCCCGACGACGCCGAACGCGATCGCGCGGTTCGGCACCTACGTCGATCCCCGCCCCGAGACCGGGCCGCAGTACCGCCCGCTGGTGCCGCGGGTCGACGCGGACGGCAACGACGTGGCGGGCATCCGCCTACCCGCCGTCGCAGCCCCCCGCGCGACCTTCACCGGCTGGAACCTGTATGCCGACCCGTTCCCGGCCGGCGCCCTGTGCGATCGTGAGGGCAGCGAGATCCCCTTCGCACGCACACGGGCCGAACGGACGGCCGCCGGCGACCCCCGCCCGTCCCTGGAGGAGCGCTACGCCGAGCCGGACGCCTACGTCGCGGCTGTCGCGAAGTCGGTCGATGCTCTCGTCTCGGATCGCCTGCTGCTGCGCGAGGACGGAGACCGGCTGATCGCGGCGGCACGCCAAGGAGCGACCCCCTAGCCGAAACTGGCAGGTCGAAGAGAAAGCTGGGCCACCGCTCGCGCGGTCTCGCTCCATGGAGAGTTCATGCGCGCACGTCTCACCGGCGCTGCTCTGTTCGTCCTCGCGGCGGCCGGCGCCTCGGCTCAACCCTACGACGATCGGCGCCCTCCGCCTCCATCGGATGAGGATTCCGACGGGCCGCCGCCACACCGCTACCGACCGCCCCCGCCGGACTTCGATGACGACAGGCCGCTGCCTCCGCCGCGTCGGCGGGGGCCGCCTCCGCCGGATGACGACGACGATGACGGCCCGCCCCCGCCGCCTCGGTCACGCGCCTACTGAAGCCCGCGAACACGCTCCCTCTCGCGTAGGGCCCGTTCGCTTTTTGTGCTGGCTGTGGCGTGGCTGTAGCAGCCACAGCGGAGCCCTTCGGTTACCGTGAGGCATCCTTCAGGTGCCTCACATGCTCACGTTGACCTCGATCATCACCCGCAGCGTCCTCGCTGTCGCGACCGTGGGCGGCCTTGCGATCCTGGCCGACGGCGCGGTGCGATCTCAGCTCGAGCGGGCTGTGCGGAGCAATCTGAACGTCGTCGGGCGTGCTCCGGCGCCGATGCGGGTTGCCCGGGTGGATGAGCGCTACGTCGCAAAGGGGCTCGATCGGGGTCGGCTTGGCGCCACCATGCGAATGGTTGGCACCGACGACGCGCAGTAAGCGCATCACGCACCGTCGATCCGGGGCCTAAGTCCCATCGCTCCGCTTGCCGCGGGCGACCTCGCGCATGGCCTCGTCCGGCAGCGGCCGCTGAAGCTGCAATGCCTCCTCCACCGGCGCCTCCAGCCACGTGCGCCACTCCTCCGGCGTGGTCAGCAGCGCCGGCATCGCCTTCGGATGCACCGGCCCGACGACGCCGTTCGCCTCCGTCGTGAGGAAGGCGTAGAGCCGGTGTTCCTCCTCGACGGGCTCGTCGCGCTTCGGGCCGCGCACGCCCGTCCACGGTCGCCAGATCCCGGCGAAGGCGAACAGCGGCCGGTCCTCGTCGAGCGCGAACCACACCGGCGTCTTGCGCGGCTTGGTGTCCGCGTACTCGCTGAACGAGGATACCGGCACGAGGCAGCGCTGCTCCGGCTTCAGCCACGGGCGCCAGTAGGGCGACCTCACGTTCCGCACGTTCGTGACCGGGTGCTGCGGCCCCTTGCTCGACGGCGAGGGGAAGCCCCAGCGCATCATCGCCAACGCGCGCTCGCCCTCGGCCAAACGCACCACCGGCGCCATCTGGTCGGGGAAGATCGCCGGCAGCGGCGGCAGGTTGCCGGTCTCGTCGCGCGCGACCCCGAAGGCCTTGCGGATCGCGTCCTGACCCCTGTCGAGGCTGTAGAGGTTGCACATCCCGACATCGTGCGCCGCCAAAGCGCGAAAGAGCAAGGCACGCTGCGCGAGCCCGATTGCATCCCGCATCATATGAATTCAAAATTCGCTCGCGCGACTTGCCCCGATGAAGGGCGAGCGCTGCGGAGGACCATCGATGAGCACTCGGCGCGACTTCCTGCATCTCACGGCCGCCGCGACGGCGGTCGGGGCCCTGGTCGGGTCAGCCTCGGCGCAGGCGCCAGCCTCGGGTCCGGGGCATCCGATACCCCCGCCGAGCGGAGAGGCTCTGCGTCTCGTCACCTTCGCACCCGACGCGGGCAGCACGCCGCGGCTCGGTGTGGTCCGCTCGGACGGGCGCGTCGTCGACCTGACGCAGGTTGGAGTGCCGGGCGTGGATCCGGCGCAGATGGTCTCGCTCATCACGGCAGGACCGGCCGCGCTCGATGCCGTGCGCCGGGCCGCGGCCGCCGGGGATGGCCCGCAGGTCGAGACGGTGCGGCTGCTGGCGCCGATCCCGGCACCGACGCGCAACATCTACGCGGTCGGCTGGAACTACCTGGAGCACTTCGCCGAGGGTCAGGCCGTCCGGGGGACGAACGCCGAGTACCCCGCCCATCCCGTGTTCTTCACCAAGGGCGTCAACACGATCAACGGCCCCTACGACCCGATCCCCTACGATGCTTCGGTGTCGACGGCGATCGACTGGGAGGTCGAGCTCGCCGTCATCATCGGCACGGGCGGACGCAACATTACAGAAGCCGACGCGATGGCCCACGTGTTCGGCTACAGCGTCATCAACGACACCACGGCGCGCGACATGCAGATCAAGCTGCACGGCGGGCAGTGGTTCAAGGGGAAGAGCCTGGATGGGTACGGACCGATCGGCCCGTGGATCGTGCCTGCATCCGACCTCGATCCCTCGAATCTCCGTCTGCTGACCCGCGTCAACGGCGTGGTGAAACAGGACGCCTCGACCGCTCAGATGTACTTCAAGGTCGCCCGCATCATCGCCGAGCTGTCGCACGGCCTCACCCTCGTGCCCGGCGACATCATCGCCACCGGCACGCCCCCCGGCATCGGCAACGCGCGCAAGCCGCCCGAATTCCTCAAGCCGGGCGATGTGATGGAGACGGAGATCGTCGGCCTCGGCACCCTGCGCAACGTGATCCAGGCCGTCCCGGCGTAAGAGGTGCGCCCTCGATCGAGAGGCGGGCGCTCAATCAGCCGGCCACCGCGATCGGCAGCGCGCCGACCTGCGTCGTGGGGCGCGGCGTCCGCATCTCGAACTTCGTGCCCCAAATCCGCACGGCCTCAAGGTCGGCACGGGTCAGCAGAACGCTGCCAACCGTCATGAGGTCCGGCACGCAACGATTTTGCAGCGCAACACGTTAGCTTGGTATGCCAAGCGTCACCCCCTTCGAAATCACGATCTTAGCGGCCGGCGCTCAGCGTACCCTGTTCGCCTCGACCGAGCGGGAGGCGGCTCTGATGGCCGAGTCGGTGCTGCGTCGTCTGGACGGTAAGCCTGCCCTTATCGGTTTCTGGATCGACGCCCCGGATCGGGGCGCCCTGAAGCGCCTGGGAGCCTACCTCGGAAATGTGCTCGTCGAGATGACGGGTACGGGTGAGGTGCTGGTATAGACGGCGTGTTCAAGAACGCCGCCGACGAGACCGGCGAGCTGGAAGGCGCAACGCTCCTGGGCAGTTCGGCGAGGTGCCGGAGGATTTCGCCGAGAGCCTGCGGGGCGGATAACGGTACGGGAAACCCGCCCGATGGACCGGGCGGGTTGTCGCGAGCCTAGGGATTTCCGGCGTCGCCGCCGCCCTGCACTTGGTCCTTGTCATCCCCCAGCCGATTGGCCGAGTGATCCTGGTACTGCTCGGTCTGCACGGTCTTGCTGTCCAGGCCGCGCTCATCCCCATGCTGGGCCTTGTCGCGATTGCTGAGCACCGCGTTGTCCTCGATCACGCCTTCCGGCAACTCGGTCATCGCTCCCGAGCCCGATCCCTTGCCCTGGCTTCCAGGGTGCATGCCGTGCTTGCCTGCATTCGCCATCGTCGCTCTCCTGTCGTTCCAGGGGGCGGATCGATGCGCCCCCGCCGGATGAGCAGGGCAAACCGATCGCTGCAGGGCTCGTTCCTGTGGCACGTGAACGCGTACGGTTCGGCCCCGCCCCGGTCTGCTCACGGGACGGGGGGAATCCCGGATCTCACCGCGTCTCGACGACGCCGTCGCTGGGGCTATCCTGCCGGGATGCGACGAGCGTCTGGCACGGTAACGGCTTGGCAACCGCACGCGCATGAAAATCGCGGCATGCCGACCTTGTCCGCCCCGCGCCTACTCACCTTCCTCGCTTCCGCGGTGCTGATCGGCCTGGCGGTCGCCAGCCTCTACACGAAGGTCCCGATGGTCGGGCGCACGGTGCTCGCGCACCGGCAGTGGTTCTTCATCGGCGCCTACGCTCTGCTCGCGCTCGGGGTGACGACCAAGAGCCTTTGAACCACCCGCCGGGTCGACACGACCGCAGGTCCCGCTAAGTCGACGCTGCGAGGGTCTCCATGAGGCTTGCCGCGCGGGGTGAGCCACGGCCTCGCGGAGGTGGGCCTGCATTCTCAGCGCGTAGCTCAGAAGCTGCCCAACGTGATCCTCGATCGGATCGCAGACCTTCACGCACCGCATCGGGAACGGAACGATTTGACCCCGAAGCACCCTCCGACCACACCGGCCGTAGGTGCCCTTGTTCCAGGCCGAACGTGCGGACCGTGCACGGCTTGCTGCCGGGTTCCCGCGATCGAGGTGCTTGCCAAGCCTGCGGGCGTTCTCTGTCGGCATAGCACTGGCACGGCGTGCGGGATCTATCAGGATCGCCCTGAGGTGTGCGTGCGGTGGTACTGTCTCTGGCGCAAGATCGCCGCATTGCCGAACGCGCTGAGGCCAGACCGATCAGGGGTGATCTTCGCGATCGAGGGCAGTGCGCCTTGCGCGAATGGTCTCGAAGGGGCCTGCGTCGTGGGTCGCGCCGTGAAAGGAGCGGGTGCTATCGCGAGTGCGGAAGCGACCGAGGCGTTCGCTATGTTCGTCCGCGAAGGGTCGTTGCCGGTGTGGAAGGTGTCCAACCGCAAGGCGACCCTGATGCGCCCCGATCAGCGCACCCAAGCACTGTAGATTCGGGGCGCCGACTCTGCCGGAGGCGGGCTTTTCAGGTGCTTTGCCCATCCCCCGGACGGGACAGTTTTAGGCTGCCTTCAGATTGCCGGCAGACAGCTTGCCGCTGCGCTTGTCGGTCTCTTCCTCATAAGAGACCTTCTGGCCCTCGACCAGATTTTGCATCCCGGCGCGCTCGACGGCCGAGATGTGAACGAACACATCCTTGCCGCCGTCGTTCGGCTCGATGAAGCCGTAGCCCTTGGTCTCGTTGAACCACTTTACGGTGCCGATGCTCATAGAAGTTCCTAGACGTCTCGGGCGCACCAAAGCGGGGCGCTCGCAGGCCAAACGGATGGCCCTCACCCGACGTTCCAAAGAGCGAAGCCCGCCGCGGCGGTGCCGGGCGGGCTGAGCCTCGTCAAGGCCATACGGGCCCGAACTGGTTTACATGCCGTGGCGCATCATGCCCCGACGATGCATGCGGTGGCGCATCATCGGCCGGCGCATCATACGACGATGCATCATCCGGCGCTCCATGCGGACATTCGTCACCAGCTCGGCGGGTGCGGCCACAGCGGCGGACGGGCCCATGGGTGCAGCGGAGGCGGACGTGGAGAGCGACGCTGCGCCGAGCGCGGCGAACAGGGCGGCGGCAATGATGGATGAGCGCAAGATGGTTCTCCTCGCATGCCGCCAGAAGCGACAGCCTTCTCCCGTCGGTCGACCGGAGAATGG